>JBATGO010000118.1:0-22979 GCA_049665845.1 Pseudomonadales bacterium
CTGTACGATCAGCGCAGCTTTTTCCCGCTTGGTACGCTTGGCATCGTGCTCGGCGGCATCCTCTTCGAGAATCAGGCGCACAGCGCCGGGCAATTGCCAGCCGTAATTGAACCAGCGGGTTTTCTCCAGCAACACCACGGTCAATAGCCCGGTAACCAGTACCGGCAGGGTTACCGGCGCCATACGCAAAAAGAATTCGATAAATTGCCAGTCGGCCTGCGCGGCGATTACCAGGTTTTGTGGTTCGCCGACCTGTGTGCAGACGCCGCCAAGCGCCGTGCCTACGCCCGCATGCATCATAAGGTCGCGCAGGAAGCCGCGGAACTGTTCGAGATCATCGCGAAAGTGATCGCCAAATTTTTCTTCGTCGACTTCGCCGTTGTGCTGGCCGGACGCGGCGCGATGATAAATTCCGTAAAAACCGACAGCGACGGCAATCACCACGGCAATAACCGTGAGTGCATCGAGAAACGCAGAGAGCACTGCGGCAACGCCACAGAACATCAGCGACAGTGCGGTTTTGGAGCGCACGCTGGTGAGCAGTTTGGTAAAGGTAAACAGCAGCAGGTCTTTCATGAAATAGATACCGGCGACCATGAATACCAGCAGCAAGATCACCGGCAGGTTAAGTTCTATTTCATGCAGCACATCGGAAGGCGAGGCCATACCGATGAGGATTGCTTCGATTGCGAGCAAACCACCACTTTGCAGCGGATAGCAACGCAGTGCCATAGCGAGCGTAAAAATGAACTCCAGTATCAGCACCCACCCCGTGATGTAGGGCCCAAGCGTGTGCAGCAAAATGGGATTGAGGACGAGGAAAAATATAATTGCGCTTTTGTACCAGTCCGGTGCGTTGCCGAGAAAGTTTTTATAAAACGCCTGGCTCAATGGCATCGTGGGCATCGGGGATTCCTTGGGTCTATTTGTTTTCGCCAGGGTGGGTTCAGGACAGTCCGGCGTCGTTTGTAAAGCTGATTGATTATAGTCGCTTGGCGCGTGCGCTCGGCCCGCATTGAGCAATAAATACGCTATTAATCAGAAACTTATACTCAGAACGCAATACAATTAAATTTGTTGAATATTTGTGCATCGGGTTCACGGGAAGCGCGCCTGGCGCGATCGGCTGCCAGCCTGATCGCGATAAGCTGCCGAATTAACTGGACTCAACTAGGCGGGGTCTCGATTGAAAGTTGAACGGCATCACAACCCGGACCTTGCGCCTGCACACAATTTGCTCGCGCTGGCAAAGAAGCGTTGTGGCTATCTATAGTTAGCAGTGCGAAGCAAAGCACCGCCGGCATCGCAGCAAGGCCGGGCGACCAAATGTTTGTTAGAAGATGCAGCGTCGCTGAACAGTTGTAGACAAGATAGCTAGATCCGGGGAACCACTGGAACATGTCACAAGCACTGACCAAACAGCTCGATGCAGTCAAGAGCAGTCGATATATTGACAGCTCGCTGGAGAGCCTTGCAGTAGAACTTTCCGCTATCCAGAAATTGATTATCGAATCACTGGATGCAGAGAGTGAGGAACTTGGCGATGTAGCAGAGTTTGAAACCGCCGAAGCGGACAAACTGGCCAGTCGTTTACAGGAGATTGCCGGCGCGCTCGGCATGCTTGAATTGACCGACGCATCGCGGCTGGTTGAACACCTGAAAATTGCGGTGACGAAAATCGGCAGTAACCCTGAGCCGGCCACTGTCAGGCAGCGCCAGGCTGTTTTTGAAGCTGGTTACCTGCTCGCACGCTACGTCGATTACGTGCGCAACCTGCGCGCTCGCAACGGTGAAGAGCCGCCACTGATTCTTGCGCCCTGTTTTTACATGCTGGCCAGCGCGGGACTGGCGCCATTTGTGGATGAGAGCGAGCTGGCCAGGGCAAAAATTACGCTTGCTGTTTCATCAGATGCGACAGAAGATTTTATAGTAGCGGGCGAAGTGCCGGACGCGGCTGCCGTCAGCAGCGGCGATTGCAGTCCGAATTACAACCCCGCGCAACAGCACAATTACAAACAGAAAGCAGCCCTCAGCGAAAATCAGTCCACCTTTCGGAGGCTGAGAAAAATGTATCAGGTCGCATTGATCGGCCTGCTGCGCGATACTTCGTGCGCGGAACAATTAAAGCTGATCGACCGGGTTGCAAATCGATCCGCCGGCCTGGTCAGTGAACCCATACTGCAAACAGCGTGGCAGGCACTTTCTGTGCTCGTCAGCCAGATCAAGGATGGCAAACTGCAAATGACAGGGCAGCGCAAGCATTTTTTTGCGCGCTTTGATCGATGGTTGCGCGACATGTCACGTGGCCACTACATAGAGTTTCATGAGCGCAATAATTTTAATTCGCTACGTGAGCTGATATTCCTGCTGATGCTCTCTGGCAGCCAGCGCTATGCGTTTAGTGCTTTCGACTCGATTGCTGAAATCGGCGCGATAAAGTGGCGGGATGAACAAATCGAATCGCAGCGGCGCGCAGTCGAGAGCGGATTGCGCGATTCGGTTGGTGCGATGGGCGAAGCAATCCGTGAGATCCTCGCGCAGATGAAACAGCGGTTGAGCGCGATTTCGGAAAGCGATAGCTGTGATGCCGAAGATGTTGCCTTTCTTGCTGATAACATGGCGACCATTTCCGCAGTTTTGCGTTTTTGTGATTTCAATAGCCCCGCTTTGTCGATGGGAGCGGCGGCTGAACAGGTGCATTGCTGGATCGATGAGCCGCCACATGAATCCGAGCTTTTACAGGTCGCCGATGCAATATTGAGCGTCGAGAACACGCTGCGGTTCAGCGCCATGGGTGGTGCGGATGACGATGCCGCGAGTGGGTCCGGTTCCCTGGAACAAGGTTTGGTAGAGCAGGCACACCAGCACTTGTTTACCGAAATGCAGGCCAACATCGCACTGTCGGCGCGCGCACTTGGCAACTACCTTGAGTCGAATTTTGATCGCGAGCATATTGCCAATATCGGTAATTCGCTGGCTGGTGCCATCGGCGGTTTCCAGATGGTTGGCCTCAGTGAGGCAGCAGAGCTTACCGCACTGTGTGGCAAGCGCATCAGTGAGGAACACGAAAGTCGCGAGCCAGCGGATATCCAGCGTCTTGAAAGCATTGCCGACTGCCTCGTATCGATTGAGTACCTCTTGCACGAACTGGCTGCAGGGCGCAAATCGGATAGCGCCATGAAACAGCTGATCAGTGAAAATTTGGCCGCGTTGCACGGTTGAGCTACATTCTCCGCATGCGAGATTCCAAACCAGTGCTGCCTGCCAAAGCAGGGCTTGGTTGCTTGCACCAGCACTTGCTATCATACGCCCTCCACAACGACCCAGTTGTCACGCTGCTTGCCATTTCATGCGGCGATGAAAACCTCAAAACTTCAGGTTTGCGTACTTGATATGAGCCACTGGCTGCTCTTCGTATTGCTCGCCGCGGGCTGCGCAGGTCTTTTTTATACAGGCTGGCGTCTGGCTGCGCTGGGAGACTGGCTGGTAGGCTGGCTGCATGGCTGCGCCATTATGCTCAGTTTTGTTATTGCGATCTTGCTGTTGGCGCTGGCTTATGCCATGACCCGCCTGGAGAGCATTGATGGCGCGCAAAACCTCGCAACGATTAGCGTCAGTGCGGTAGACGATACGAGCTTTTTCCTCGAAATAGCGGATTCCAGTGGCGAGTCCTGGTATACGTCATTAAGCGGTGATGCATGGCAGTTACACGCACGCGGTGTGCGCTTCGACGGTTTGCTTGGCGCGATGCTGCAGCAACCCGCCGCGCGCCTGCATTCAGTATCCAACCGTTATTACGATTTCACCCGGCGCGCAGAGGCGCGCAATGTGAGCATCGCGCCCAGTCATATAGAAGCATTCCTGAATGCCAGTGGTATCGACATCTGGCGCCTGGTCAGTGGGATATTTTACGCCCTCGAGCCACTGGGTTTTGTCAATCAAACTCTCCAGAGCGATGTGTTGCCGATGGTGGACGATGCGCTCTACTCTGTGCATTGGCACCGTACTCATCTCGAAGTCAAGCCGGCCAACGAAGTGGCCAGGTTGAGCTTGCTGGTGCCCGGCTCCATCAATAACGCCAATGCTGCAGCGTTACAGGAAAATTTTTCACTTGAAACGCAATAACTTGTGCTTTTACAGCGGCATTGCTTGCCAGCGCCCTGCAATACCGGTTTAATTCGTCCCCCCTGATTCCCCCTGGCTGGCATCGCGCTGGCAATCAACAAGGTAAAACAACGGTGCTTATGGAATTCCTGGCCGAATACGGCATGTTTTTCGCCAAAGCTGCGACAATCGTTGTCGCACTGCTGCTTATTATCGGCGGCATTGCCAGTGCAAGTCATCGGCAGCCGCTGGCAAAGGAAGGCGTGTTGCAGGTCAGCAAACTGAATGAAAAGCTCGAGCATATGGAAAAGGCTATCAGGGCGACGGTGATGGATGCGGCCGAGTTGAAAGCCTATCAAAAGTCCAGGCGCGCCGAGGAGAAACAGCGTGCCAAGCAGCGCAAAAAGGCTGCCGGGAAAAAACACGTCGTCAGCGGCGCCAACAAGCAGCAACCGGTCGCGGAGCATAAGCCGGGTAGTGAAAGCGACGGTGGTAATGAAGGCGCTGGTGATGAAGCTATTGACGGGAGCGGCGCGGATGCCGCTGAGCCAGTGCAAAAAAACGTTTATGTTGTGCAATTCGAAGGCGATATCAAGGCCTCGGCGGTAGAGCACCTGCGCGAGGAAATTACTGCGGTACTTACGATGGCTGGCAGTACTGACGAAGTTGTCGTAGTGCTGGAAAGCCCGGGCGGCATGGTGCATGCCTATGGCCTTGCCGCTTCACAAATTGCAAGGGTGCGCAGCGCAGGTGTGCCGCTAACGGTCTGCGTGGATAAAGTCGCTGCCAGCGGTGGCTACATGATGGCCTGCATTGCCAACAAACTGCTGGCCGCGCCTTTTGCCGTGATCGGCTCGATCGGTGTGGTCGCCAGCATCCCGAATTTCAACAAGGTACTGAAAAAACACGAGGTCGATTACGAACTGCTGACAGCCGGTGAGTACAAGCGCACCTTGACCATGCTCGGCGAAAACACTGAGGAGGGGCGCCGCAAGTTCGTCGCCGAGCTTGAAGAAACCCACGCATTGTTCAAACAGTTTGTCAGCGATTTTCGGCCACAACTCGATATTGCAGCGGTCGCAACCGGCGAGACCTGGTATGGAAAGCAGGCTCTGGACAAGCAGTTGATAGACGATATAAGCACCAGTGACGAATACCTGAATAATCTTGCCAGGGATTGCGCGATCTATGAAGTCAAATACACGGAAAAGAAAAACTGGCAGGAGCGGCTGGGGCTCGCCGCCGAGTCTGCGCTGTCCCGCAGCTTCGAAAAAGTGCTCGGCAGCGTTTTGAACAACTGGAATACCCGTCACTGACATGCGCCACCGGGCTTATGGCTGATCTTATCCTCTACGGGCGCGCGCAGTGCGAGCTTTGCGACATCGCTGAAGCCCTGTTGCACCAGGTTTCACCTGAACATGTGCTGCGCCTGCAAAAGATCGATATCGACAGCGATGCAGAACTGCGCGAGCGCTACGCTTTAAGCATCCCGGTATTGCGTTGCGCCATTGATGGCCGCGAACTGCGCTGGCCATTTCCGCCAAGCCGCTTGCGAGAATTTCTCGCCGCGTAAGGCTGGCCTCTTAGCCAGACAAAATCCGACGCGCTTCCTGCACCTGCTCAGTCGAGGGCCACTCTCTGGCTTTCCGGAAGACCGAAAAACGCGCGCGCATTGGCGCTGGTTTGCTCGATCAGCGTTTGCGTTTCTACAGCCAGCGATGCAGCGAGCTGCACGGCGGTATAGTGCAGCGTCCAGGGTTCGTTGCGGTGCTTTTTCGCCAGCAGTGGCGCGACCGACTCCCGGTTTGGTACCAGGTAGGGGGCATCAGTTTCTATCATCAGGCGCGTAATGGGTACATCGCGCACAATATTGTTCAGGCGACGGCCGCGTTTTTGATCGCAGATCCAGCCGGTGACGCCGATCGATAAACCCATGTCGAGGTAGGCATGCAAAGTCTCCCGGTTACCTGTAAAGCAGTGCACGATAGCCCGCTCGCACAGCCCGGGGTGGCGACGCATGCGCTCGAGGAAGGCCGCAGCGGCATCGCGCTCGTGCAGGAACAGCGGTTTGTTGATTTCGTGGGCGAGTTCTAGGTGTGCATCAAAGCTGTAAAGCTGTTCGCGTTCACTGGAAAAATTGCGGTTGTAGTCCAGGCCCGTCTCGCCGATGGCTACCACACCCGGTTGCGCCAGTAAGGCCTGCAGCGCGGCGAGGCTGTCGTCGTTAAAACTGCGCGCAACGTGAGGGTGAACTCCGGCTGTTGCAAACAGGTAATCAGGGTGTTCGCAATGCAGCGCTTGCGCGCGCCGGCTGGATTCCAAATCCGAGCCTGTCACGATAATTTGCTCTACGCCATGGTGTCGCGCGCGTTGCAGCACTTGCTCGAAGTCATCCAGGAATGTATCGCCGGCGAGATTCGCGCCGATGTCGATCACGTCGAATTGCCCTGCTGCATCGCTTGCACCTGTTGCGCATAGGGGCGCACGATCGACTCAAGTTCCCCGAGGAAGGAGAACACGGGCCAGGGTCGCGCAATTGATGCTATGCCATCGTTCTGGCCCACCGATAGCGGTTCGCTTTCGGGCAGGTGAATAGCTGAATGAATCAGGCCAAAACTCAATACATTCTGCACGTACTGGCGTGTTTCGGAAAAGCGAATGGTCTCGATCCACGCATCCAGCGGAATGGGTTTCTGCAGGTTTTTCAGCCATGCACTGACGCGATGCGGGCCGGCATTATAGGCAGCCGAGCCAAGTGCACGATTACCGAACTGTCGGTAAAGGTCGTCGAGGTAGCGCGAGCCAAGGTTAATACTGTAATTTGCCTCGTATAATTGTGCCTTGTTGAATTCCATGTCCAGCGACCTGGCGACGGCTTTGGCGGTGGACGGCAGCAGTTGCATCAGGCCGATTGCACCGGCCGAAGAGCGCGCCTGGCTGGCCAGGGCACTTTCCTGTCTTGCAGTGGCGTAAAACCATTCCGGCGGCTGGTTGTACAGCAATGCCTGCTCGGCAAATTCGTCCGTCGCGATACGCGGAAAGCGAATTGCGTAGTGGCGCCAGGCATCTGCGCGCGCGGCCGTAAGGATTGCCTGCTGGTGCCAGCCCAGGCTCGAAGCCAGGTAGGCGGCGCCCAGCCAGTTTTCGTTATCAACCTCGCGCAGTCCGGTAGTCCAGTTACTGTTGGCTTGATCTGTCTCGCCGTGGATGAAGTGCTCGATTGCGCGACGCAGCGCGGCGCTGGACGCCAGTACTTCGAGGTCGTCGGCACGCAACTGGTATTGCTCGGGCTGCAGCCTGAAATGCTTGCCGCTGTGTCGGGCTGCAGCGAAGCCGTAAAAACTTGCATTTTCGGCAAGCGCCGCCAGCGCGGCGTTGCCCTGCTCATCGAGAGAGCCCGCCAGTTGCCGTGAACGGAGGTCCCAGTAGCGCCAGCGCTCGGAAAGCCGTTCGACCTCGGGAAGTCGCGCGATCATGGCCGGAATTTTTTTCCAGTCGGCACGCGCGATGTAAGCGCGCAGCAACCATTGCTGCGATTTGGGATCGTCGGGCTGGCCAATTTTTCTATATATCGTCGGCAAGCGGTTGTAATCGGTCAGCGCGTAACGGGTCATTATGTAAGGTTGCAATTCCTCGAGCAGTAGCCGCGCCTGCTCGTAGGGTAGCCCGGTGCTCGAGGTGCGAACCAGTTTCCTGCCCACAAGCTTCGCCGCCGCCTCGCTATCCTGTCGCGCCAGTCGTTTTATCCATAGCGCCAACACCTGTCTTCGCGCCGCTATGTCCTCGAAAGACGATTCGATTAATGCCAGCCGCGAACGCCAGGAGCGGGGCAGCGCTGCGACGTCGGCATATGCGGAAAGCAGTTGCTCGGCTTTTGCTTTGCGTTGCTCGACCAGGAAGCGCGCTAGATACCGCGCGAGTGTCACTTCGCCAGCGCGATAGGCGCCATCAAAACGTTGCCAGGCGAGCTCCGCGATATCGTCCTGCGCGTCAATAAATTGCCTGAAGGCGGGGTCGCATGTATCGGGCATGGAGGAGGGCGTTAGCCAGAGTTCACGGGTCAATTCGAAAGCCGCCACCTGTTCGCCGGTATTGAACAGTGCGCGTGCATAGTGACAGCGCAGGTTAACGTTGGTCGTTTTGGTATCGTAATGCTCAATGAAGGCCTGCCATTGCTGGCGCTGGGCAAGTTGGCGAAGTTGCTGGTACTGCAGTTTGCGCGTCAGCCTGGTGTCGTTGTGCTGCTCTGAAAACGCTGCAATTGATGCGCTGTCGAGATTTCCCTGTCGCGCCATGTGCAGGTATGCCAGGTAGCCTGCCAGCGGGTAATCTTCCAGCGCAGCCATTAGTGTTGCGAATCTGTCGAACGCACCGTCGTCCAGCGCCTTGCGCGCATCGCGATAGTCCTGGCGCTGCCGGGCGAGTTTTGTGCCGAAGAAAACGTTGTTTAGCACCGCTTCCTGCCCGGTTCGCTCGCTGGGTATTTCAATGACCATCGACCGGCTGCGCTGTTGCACAGCATTGATTAATGATTCAGTGCCCGGGGCAGCCTCAGTAGCCAGGCTGGCGAGTGCGGTAACTGGCGCTGTGTCGGGCGCGCGATAATCAAGGCTGGCGTCGCCGTTGGCCTGCCCGAACGCGGACAGGCAATATGCCAGTGCAGCCAGCGTGTACAAAACGAAGGCAGGAACTGCTGGTCTGCGGTTTTTTTTCATCATATCGGGATGTCGGGAGGGCGTCCCCTTAGTGAAATCGGTAGAACGTTACTGCGCTAGCGCGTGTACTGGCTGGCGCATTACACCAGCGCTTTCTGCATGTAATGAACCCTGCCGGATCCATCGGACCAGCGACTAACTTTAATACAGTATACGGTCTAAAATTGTAGCGCTTCAGGCATGCGCGGCAAAGGCGGGCAGGAATTTTTGCATCAACCGCGGGCATTGTGGCACGAATCATTGCAATTCGTGTCGTGTATAACGCGCGCCTCGATCATCATTACGCCCGGGTGCAGCTTGTCGCGAGCAGCACCTGAGGGTTCTGGCAGCCCGGCGGTGTTGCTGTGGCAATATATTTTTAACGCAAGGCTTGACCGAATGGCCTGGCTTCCTATTATATGTCGCCCTTCGCGCGGCACCGACTGGCGGAAAAGCGCTCAGCCGGCCGATTTCCGATCAATTTTTACTCAGGCCCTGGCGGCGGCTCCGCGTTTTACCGCGGCGGGCGCTGCGTCAGCAGGTGCAGCGGAAGCAGCTACCTAGTAATGGGAACAACGCATGGGAAAAGCACTGGTTATCGTCGAGTCACCGGCCAAGGCCAAAACGATCAACAAGTACCTCGGCAAGGACTACATCGTTAAATCGAGTGTAGGGCATGTCCGTGATCTGCCAACCTCGGGCAGCGGCAAGCCCGTGGACCTGAAGGCGCGCGCCGCCGAGGCGGCGAAAACCCGCAAATTGTCACCTGGCCAGAAAGAAGCGCATAAAAAGAAAAAAGCGAAATCGCAACTGGTCGCCCGCATGGGTATAGACCCGGATAACGGCTGGGCAGCCAACTACCAGATCCTGCCCGGCAAGGAAAAAGTGGTCGAAGAGCTTCGTCGCCTTGCGAGCGGCGCCGATACCATCGTGCTGGCCACTGACCTCGATCGCGAGGGAGAGGCGATAGCCTGGCACCTGCGGGAAATTATTGGTGGCGATAGCGAACGTTTCCAGCGCGTAGTGTTTAACGAGATAACCAAAAAAGCGATTCAGCAGGCCTTTGAAAAGCCTGGCACGCTAGATCTTAATCGGGTGAATGCCCAGCAGACACGCCGTTTCCTCGACCGCGTGGTAGGTTTTATGGTGTCGCCATTGCTGTGGTCCAAGGTTGCACGTGGTCTTTCTGCAGGTCGGGTGCAGTCAGTTGCGGTCAAGCTGATTGTCGAGCGCGAGCGCGAAATTCGCGCTTTCGTGCCTGAAGAATACTGGGAGGTGTATGCCGATCTCGCCGGTGACGCGGGCGCAATCCGCATGCAGGTTACGCGCAATAAAACTGCAGAAAAGTTTCGTCCGCTCAATAAGGCACAGTGCGACGCGGCGCTTGCTGACCTGCAGGCCGCTGGTTTTGCAATCAGCAAGCGCGAGGACAAGCCCACCTCGAGCAAGCCTGCTGCGCCTTTTATAACCTCAACGCTGCAGCAGGCTGCGAGTACGCGCATGAGTTTCAGCGTCAAGAAAACCATGATGCTGGCACAGCGACTGTACGAAGCCGGTTACATCACTTACATGCGGACGGACTCGACCAACCTCAGTGCGGAGGCGGTGGCCAACTGTCGCGACTACATCAGCGGGCACTATGGCGACAAATACCTGCCGGAAAAACCGCGCGGTTATTCGAGCAAGGAAGGCGCGCAAGAGGCACACGAAGCAATAAGGCCTTCCAGCGTTACGACCATGCCCAGTGACCTGAACGGCGTGGATCCGGATGCAGTGCGCCTTTACGAGTTGATCTGGCGGCAGTTTGTCGCCTGCCAGATGGTCAATGCCGAGTTTACCAGCACCAGCCTGGTCGCGAGTGCCGCGGGCTACGAGCTGCGCACGCGCGGGCGCGTGATTCGCTTCGACGGTTTTACCCGCGTGCAACCGCCGCTGGCAAAAAAGGATGAAGATCGCACCTTGCCAGATTTCAAGGAAGGCGACGCGCTGCAACTGCAAAAGCTCGATCCCAGCCAGCACTTTACCAAGCCCGCGCCGCGCTATACGGAAGCGAGCCTGGTCAAGGAACTGGAAAAACGCGGCATTGGCCGGCCCTCAACCTACGCGGCCATTATCTCCACGATCCAGGATCGCGGTTATGTGCGTGTGGAAAATCGTCGTATGTACGCCGAGAAAATGGGCGACATCGTAACCGAGCGCCTGAATGAAAGTTTCGAACACCTGCTCGATTACGGTTTCACCGCCAACATGGAGGAGACGCTGGATGAAATTGCCAATGGCAAAAAGCGCTGGCAGCAGGTGCTCGACGACTTTTACGACGATTTCAGCGCTCGCCTGACGACTGCACAGCTGGACGCCAGCGAAGGCGGGCTGCGGCCCAATGACCCAACCACGATTGACGGGGTCAGGTGCAAGGTCTGTGCACGACCCATGCAAATCCGCACGGCCAGCACCGGTGTATTCCTCGGCTGTTCAGGCTACGGTTTGCCGCCCAAGGAGCGCTGCAAGGAAACCATCAACCTTGTTTCCGGCGACGAGGCAATCAGTGCCGATGCCGATGACGAAGCCGAATCGCGTCGCTTGCTGCACAAGCATCGCTGCAAGAAATGCAACACGGCGATGGACAGTTACCTGATCGACGAGCAGCGCAAGCTGCACGTTTGCGGCAACAACCCCGATTGCGACGGCTACGAAGTGGAAAACGGCCAGTTCAAGATCAAGGGGTATGACGGGCCTGTACTTGAATGCGACAAGTGCGGCGCCGACATGCAGCTTAAATCCGGTCGCTTCGGCAAGTATTTCGGCTGTACCAGCGATGACTGCAAGAACACGCGCAAGTTGTTGCGCAGTGGAGAGCCTGCCCCGCCGAAGATGGATCCGGTGCCAATGCCCGAATTGCAATGCCTGAAAGTCGACGACACCTATGTGTTGCGTGACGGCGCGGCGGGTATTTTCCTGGCCGCGAGCCAGTTTCCCAAAAACCGTGAGACGCGCGCGCCGTTTCTTGACGAGTTGTTACCGCACAAAAGCGAGATCGACCCCAAGCACCACTACTTGCTCGAGGGGCCGGTTTCCGACAGCGATGGTAATCGCGTCCAGGTACGCTACCAGCGCAAAACCAAAGAGCAGTACCTGATGACCGAAGTCGACGGCAAGGCGACCGGATGGCGCGCCGATTATGTCGATGGAAAATGGCTGGTATCGGCAAAGACAGCGCAAGCGAAGTCTGCCGGCGTCGCGAAAAAAGCGGCGGCAAAAAAAGCGCCTGCAAAAAAGGCAGCGGCGAAAAAAGCGACTGTAAAAGCGAAGAAAGCAAAACCGGACAAAAAAACCGGCGCGAGCTGAACGCGCCAGCGCGCCGGTAATAGTAATGCAGCTTGCTGAACCCTGCGCTGCGTGCCGTAACTTGCTCGCAAAGGTTGCGCGTGTTCATAGCACCCGTAAGCACCAATAAGCACCAATAAGCACCAACAGAACCATGGCCAAGGCTGACGATTACAACGGCTCGGTTAACCAGGCGCTTTATTTCGCCAGGTTGCTGGCTTCGCAGGCAGATGCGTTGCAGCAGGGGCAGGGCGACGCCGCTTTTTACAGACAGCAGCGCCAGTGTTATTGTGAAGCAGCGCTTGATGCACTGTATCGCGCGCTGTATTTTCTCGTTGCCGGTGAAATGTCCCAGGCTGGGGCCGCAGTATCGCAGTTGCTGCGCGCGCCGGAAGAACTGGAAGCAGAGTTGGAAGCTGCCGCGCGACTGCATCCATCCCCCATGCTCAATGAATTGCGCGCTGCGCTGCAAAACGGCCAATCACTGCGACGCATGCTGGAGGCCTGGCGTTCACTCTGGCAAATGCGCGTGGCACGTGAGCAAAGCAGCGAACTGCTCGTCGCAGAGAGCGGCATCACCGCCTCAGAATGCCATGCCTGGCGCGAGGAAATCGCCGGCCTTTTTGCCAGCAGCAGGGCGCAGGGAGCGGAGTATTGAAGCGGGCCAGCACCGGCTGGCTTATCCGGCCTTTCTTTTTTTCGCGGCGCAAACCGCTACTCATGTTGTTGCTGCAACTTTGACCAGTGGATGGTACAATGGCCCGCACAGTAACGCAGCGAGGCATTGCACAGTAAACGACTGCGGGCGGGGAGGCCGTGCATTCGGGGCATTGAATGCAGCGACGCAGGACGCAAAAATGCCGCGGCGCAATAGCACTGTGCGAAACCGAGTCGCGTAGTTACGCGAAACTACCAGGGGGGCGTCTGTGTCATCATTTCTTGAAATTGTCGAACTGGTCAACGGCGATATAGTGCTGCAGCGTGCAGACGGCGAAGGTGAGGCGCTGATGACAATTCATTTTTCGGAGGAATCCAGGGCCTATGTCCCTGAAGGTCGCCTTGAAGTTGCCCGTGCAATGATTCACGCCGGCATCGAAACAGCGTCCCAGCTTGAAATCGTGCGCACCGAGCCGGTTGGCAAAATTGAATCGCTTGATGCGGAATCGGGTCTGGTCGAAGACCTCGGTGATGCCGGCGACCGTGTACTGCATTAAGCGGTTTTGCAAAAAGGCCGTCGGCATACAGCCAGGCTAGTGACGCCTGATCACTCCCACGCTCAATCCTTCCAGCGCAAATTCCTGCTCGCGCAGGTCGACTACAATCGTGTCGAAGTCGGGATTTTCCGGTTCCAGGTGCACGATGTGCTTGCTGCGTGTTCTCCTGAACCGTTTCACGGTTACCTCGTCATCGACCCGGGCTACAACGATTTCGCCCTGATTGGCCTGCCTGGTTTTGTGAACTGCCAGGCAGTCGCCGTCGAGAATACCCGCATCGCGCATGCTGTCGCCGACAACACTGAGCAGGAAGTCGGCGCGCGGCCTGAAAAAGCCCGGGTCAAGATCGATGTAGTCCTCGATATTCTCTTCCGCAAGGATTGGATTGCCCGCTGCGACGCGACCCACCAGCGGGATGCCGGCGGGTTGCTCATCGTCGAGCAGCCGGATACCACGCGAGGTGCCGGGCAACATTTCGATGGCGCCCTTGCGTGCCAGTGCCTTTAGATGTTCTTCGGCAGCGTTCGCTGATTTGAAGCCGAATTCGGTAGCGATATCGGCGCGGGTTGGCGGCATGCCGGTGCTGTCGATACGTGAGCGGATCAGGTCAAGTATCTGTTGCTGCCGCCGCGTGAGTTGCGGTGTCAGTTGCTCGGTTGAGGGCATATGCATGCTCCGCTAAGGCCCGCAAACAGGACCTGATGCTGGTTAAATCCACAGGCTGTAATTATATACAGTTATATAATTTTAGCAACGCGTTTAGCGAACGGCGAATTGCCTAAAGCGTGTCCAGCGCAAGGCACATGCCGCACTATTGCAGGCATTTCGCGCTGCAAACTACCAAAAGCGTACCGCGACCCTCTCCTAGACTGACTATAACGGTTTTTCCAAGGGGAGCAGTTATGTCAGTTGTGCGCGATCTCGAGCAGGTCTTTGAAGTCGATTTCAAAACCACGTTGCTGGATCTTGAGGCAGGCGGTTGTATGCCGGTCAGGATCGTCAGGCCGCAGGGCTACGGCCCGCATCCGGTGGTGATTTTATTGATGGGCATGAGTGGCGTCGATCCGTCGCTTTGTTCGCTGGGCCGGCTGGTGGCCGAAGAAGGTTATGCGGTTGTGATTCCGGATCTCTACCACGACAATGGCCGCAAAGCAGAGGTATTGCCTGAAGATTTCGATGCCGCACTGGAGGCAATGTCGGGCCTGCGCGAACAGCGCGCGATGGAAGATCTCGCGGCAACGCTTGAATTTGTCGACAGTCGCCGCGACATGGACAGCAGCCGCGTCAGTCTGTTCGGGCACTGTCTGGGTGGTCGCCTGTCACTGGTGGCCGGCGGCTATTTTCCCGGCCGATTCCGCGCCATTGCAAGCTACTACCCCAGTGGCATGGATGCGTGTATGGCTTCGCTGGATGGTATTGACGTGCCAACCCAGATTGTCAGTGCGGGTCGCAGCCTGTTTGCCTGCGAGGAGTCACTGGCGCGCGTAGAGTTTAATTTACGCCGCAACAACCGCTTCGTGCAGCGCCTGAGCTACAGCGACGCCGCGCATAATTTCCTTGACGCGCGCGATCGCAATTACGATGCGATGCTCGCTGCAGACGCACTGTACAAAACCTTCGATTTTATCTCCCACAATTCCGTCGCCGCCTGACACAGAACCACGCGAGAACCACGGGGACAGTTTACTTTATTCGTGCGGAGCGTGAATAAAGTAAACTGTCCCCGTGGCACTGATGAAAAAACTATTGATTGTCTACCACAGTCAATCGGGTAACACTCGGCAGATGGCTGAGGCGGTTGTGCGCGGCGCCGCACGCGAACCGGAAGTCGAGCCGCAGTTGTATGGCGCATTCGAGGCGGGGCTGGAACAGCTGTTGGCTGCGGATGCGGTGCTGTTTGGCACGCCCGAAAATCTTGGCTATATGTCAGGCGCCCTGAAAGATTTTTTCGATCGCACGTTCTATCCTGCTGAACCCTATCAGCTCGGCAAGCCTTACGCACTTTTTATCAGCGCCGGCAACGACGGCAGTGGTGCCGTGCGCGAGATTGACCGCATTCTGCGCGGCTACCCGATGCGCAAGGTCGCAGAGCCGCTTATCGTGCGCGGTGAAATCGACAGCGATGCGCTTTCGCGCTGCGAGGAGTTGGGCCAGGCAATGGCGGCGGCAGTAGCGATGGGCGCTTTTTAGCCGCCGTCTTTGACGCCCTTTTACATGGCACGGCTGGCAGTCCGCCGCTTGAATCCGTTAGACTCGCGCGATGGCGAAAAAGCGCAATAAGGGCGCTCGCCTCCGCAAAGGTAGCCGAATCGTGACAAAACCCATCCCGGAACCTCATTCAGTAGCAACCAGCAGCGTACAAACTGCGCGGCGTTTCCCGGTATGGGCGATAGTGCTGCTCACCATGCTGCTGACGGCGCTCGCCACGCTGTTCGTATACCGTTATTTTTTTGCGCCCAAGCCTTTTGATGTAGTGGAACTGAGCGAGCGCGAGCAACGCAATCTCGACGCCAAGCTCGACCGCTTGCTGCCGGGACGGCGCATGGCGGCAGGACAAAACGACAACGATACGACGCTCGAACCGCTGCCCTATAGTGAGCAGGGAGCTTCGCGGCTTGTGCAGTTTAACGAGCGGGAAGTCAATGCGCTGCTGGCGCGCAACACGGACCTCGCCGACAAGCTGGCGGTGGACCTGGCCGATGAGTTGCTGAGTGCGCAGTTGCTGTTGCCGCTGCATCCGGATTTCCCGGTGATGGGCGGCAAGACGGTGCGCGTACACGCGGGCCTGAGTCTCTCCTACGACGGTGGCCGGCCGGTTGCGATCCTGCGCGGGGTCAGCGTGATGGGCGTGCCGGTACCCAATGCCTGGCTGGGCGGCCTGAAAAACATTGACCTGGTTGAACAGTTTGGTGGCAGCGATGGCTTCTGGAAAAGTTTTGCCGAGGGTATTGAGTCGCTGAGTGTTGAGAATGGCAAGATCAGTGTGCAGTTGGCTGAGTAATCACTCGATTAAGCGGATGGACTAATTCGGCGGAGGTAAAGGCGCTGTGCAGGCATTATGGCGCAGTGAAGGTTCGCCCCGCTCATGACACGCTGTAAATACGTCCATGTACGCTCGCCGGCGGCGTCCTGCCGCCGGACGGTCATGTGCGGGGCAAGCCTTCACTGCGCCTCACCACCAGCATCACGGAATAATTGAGCCTGGACCTGTTCGCTCCGGGCTTACATCACCTCTATCGAAATTCCATCGCGCTCGCAAAGCGCCCGGTAGTTTTTCTCCTCGCCCTTGTGCGTAACAATGCCGATACTCGCCTGTTCGGGTTGCAGGTATTGCTGCGCCACGCGCTTGAGATCATCCTCGCGCACTGCCAATACCGCTTGCCTGAACGCAGCTTGCCGCTCCGGCGTGCGGCCGAACAGGTTGTCGTGAAAGTGCTGCTTGGCAGTGCCAGCTGGCGAGGCCGGTTTGTCAATCGAGCTGACCACACCGAGGATGGCTTCCTCGACCACACGCCATGCATGCTTGGTATCTAACAGCCAGCTTATGGCGCGATCAAAATCGCCCAGCGTTTTTGCAAGCCTTGGGTCGCGGTAGGAATAAAAGCGGAACGCCGCATTGGTCGAATCCTGGCTCGCGCCGCCGCCATAGGCACCGCCCTGTTCGCGTATCGCCGTATGCAGGAAGCCGTTGCGCAACACACCGCCGAGCACTGTCAAAGCGGCGGCATCGACGTGCCCCGAGGGTACCGTGGGGTAGGCCTTGGCGCAGAAGTTCACCTGCGAGTTGCAGACCCACAGCGCGCGCGCCTGCTCGCGCAGCGGTGCCAGTGCAAGCGCCGAAGTATTGGCATCTGCCAGCGGCGCTTGCCAGTGCGAATTGACGGTATCAATAATTGTTGGCAGTAATTCCTCTGCGCCGATCGCGAGGTATTGCATGCCATTGTCACGCAGCTTGCGGTGCAGTGTTGCGATCCGGCCCGCGAAGTTGCTGCGTGCATCGCCTTCAGCTAGCTGTTTATCCAGTGCTTTTAGTTGCCGGATGCCTGCCAGGCCGCTGCTCTGGTAGGAGATTTTGGCGAGTGGGCTCATGCCCTGGCAGGCTGCGCCCATCGCCAGGGCATGCCCGCTGCCGGTAATCGATTGCTGTGCGCGTGCAGAATAGCGTGCAAGCAGTTCCGCAATTCTGGGCAGCTCGTCAAAGCGGGCGCTGGAAAGTGTTGCGGCAAGTAACCTGTCAATATCGGCACAGCGCCCCGCCAGGCCTTTCGCGGATAAAATGAAATATCCGCGCAGGCGCTGTTCATCGTCGATTTCGCCGCGCATCGAACTGTAGGCGTGGATGCCGCCGCAAACCTGCGTCTGCCAGCCCTGCGTTTGCAGGTAGTCACGGGCGCCGGCGCCCACCTCGGTGAGCAGCCGGTTGTGCAGGCCGAGCAGGTTCAGTTCCTCACCGGATAGCGCGGGTAGCGGGCAGATCACCTGTTGGTAAACAAGCCCGTTGGTAGCCTGCGGATAGAAAGTGATTGGGCGTCGCTCGCCGCCAGCGGCATGGAAGCGCGGTGGGGCGGCGAAGGGCGGCACATCCTCAATGCTGACGCATGGCAGTATTTCCGGATCGTCTTCGCTTGCCTGTCGCGCCGCCAGGGCCTGCGCGGTGACGACGATCTCCTCGCGTTCGCTCTTGGCCAGGCTTGCCTTGCGAGAGGCCAGTTCGGCCATTTCGGCTTCGATACGCTTGCGATTTAACGCCGGGTCCGGGGTGAGGGTTATCGTCGCGCGGTGCGGGTTCTCGAGCAGCGATCGCTGCAGCAGCTTGCGGGTGAAGCCCGGGTCCTCGATTTGTTCGCGCAATGTTGCCAGCACCGGGTCGATGTCAAGCATCGCCCAGGCAGGACCGCGATGCACCGCACTGGCGAGACAGCCGAGGATTAATTGCAGCCCGTAGGGGTAGCCGTCGCCGCTGATCTCGCGCTGCTGCAATTCAAGCTGGTCGAGCAGCGCGACCAGGCGTTCGCGCGCGATACCCTCATGGGCTGTTTTTTCCAGTGTGTCAAGCACCAGCTTTTCGAACGCTTCCTGCCCGGCGTCATCACATCCTTCGAGGCCGCAGGCGAATACCATCTGTAAACTGGTGTCGTCGAGGCCGCACACCGGCGAGGGCGCGCGACCGAGCGACGTAGTCTCGAGCGCCTGTTGCAGCGGTGAGGCGCTGTCTTCGAGCAACATACTGGATAGCAGGTGCGCCGACATCACATCCAGCGGATCGCGAATGTCACCCAGCATCCAGGCCATGACGCGGTGGCAATTGCGCTCCGGCGCTTCACCGTCAGCGAGCGGGTAGGGTTTGGCGAGCTGCGCCGGTTCTGCAAAGCGCGTTTGCAGCGGCACTTCAATATGGATGTTTTCGTTGCGAAAACGTTGCAGTGCCAATGCTTCAAAGCGCTGTTGGTGCTCGCGCGCGGGAATATCGCCATAGGTGATAAAAATCGCGTTGTCCGGATGATAGTGTGTCTTGTAAAAAGACTGCAGCTGCTGGTAAGTGAGTGCCGGAATGGCGACAGGGTCGCCGCCACTGTTGAAGCGATAGGTTGTTTCGGGGAACAGCGCCTCGCCGACCGCGTGCCACAGTTGCGAGCTTATTGAGCTCATGGCGCCTTTCATTTCATTGAATACCACGCCCTTGTAAACCAGCTCGCCTTTCGGGTCGTCAGCCGGTTCAAACTCAACACGATGACCTTCCTGGGCGAAATCGAGCGGATCCAGCCGCGCAAAAAAAACGGCATCAAGGTAGACCACGAGCAGATTGTCGAAATCCTTGCGGCTCTGGCTGGCGAACGGGTAGGCGGTCCAGTCGGAACTGGTAAAGGCGTTCATAAATGTATTGAGCGACCGTCTCGACATCATGAAAAAAGGGTCGCGTACGGGAAATTTTTCACTACCGCAAAGCGTGGTGTGTTCGAGAATATGCGCGACTCCGGTAGAGTCAGCTGGCACCGTGCGCAGCGCTACCAGGAAAACGTTTTCCTTGTTGTCGGCGGCGAGATGAATGTGTCGGGCGCCGGTGTGACCATGCTGGTATTCGCTGTAGTGCAAACCCAGCGAGGCGATATTTTTTTCACAGACCAGTTCAAAATTGGTTTTCTCAGCTTGGATCATAGAGACATCACATGGTTGGTTGGTATTGTGCAGCTGTTTTTGCCGGGGTTTCATTTTATGAGGCTTTATCTGCCACATTTACCAGGCTGCGATTTCTCACAGCCTGAGCTCACAATGCAGGCGCGGCGATCAATCGCAGCACAGCGCAAAAAGCATTATTGATTCAGGGCCAGTTTAGAGCAGATAAAGCGCGAGTAACAGCGCTGCACATAGTGCCTGCAGAATTCCCGCTACGGTGTTTCGAATTGCCCGATCTGCGGCGCTATCTGGTAGACATGGCGCCAGTTTTTTCCGGTGACAAACCAGTGACCCGCGTCCTTATGCAGTGCAACGCCGTTGGCGACACCACCGCCTGTCGCGCGCTCGCGTTTTGCAATGGCCGCAAGGCTCAGTGTATGCGAGACGATGCCGCTTTGCGGATCAATGACTACCAGTCGCTCGCTGCCCCAGACGTTTGCCACGATGCAGCCATTAACCCATTCCAGCTCGTTGAGTCGCTTTACCGGCCTGCCGCTAATGGTGACTGCCACCTTACGCTGTATTTGCATATCCTTTGCACGCCGTTGCGTGAGCACGGCGCTGCCATCGCTGTTCCACAGCAGTTCGCCATCGCTTGCCAGTCCCCAGCCCTCGCCCTCGATGGCAAGACTGGGCAGGCGCCGCCATGCGCTCGTAGATGTTTTTTGCGGCGCACCGGGTGGCGATTTTTTAGCAGGGGCAAAGCGCAATACTTCGCCAGACTTCCAGGTGAGCAGGTAAAGCACGCCCTCCAGTTCGGCAAGCCCTTCAGCGAAACGGTCATCTGCCAGTCGCGCAATTGTCTCCACCTGCTGGTCACCAGGCTTGTAGCGCTGCAGCGCTGACTGCCCGTAAAGACCGGTGGATTCGTAAAGCAGTCCACCGGCATAGAGCAGCCCCTGGGTAAAGCCGTCAGGGCGATGCGGATACCTGGCAATGATGCGATAGGCAAGCTCGCGAGGTGCCCCGGATTTATTTTCACTGTTGCACCAGTTCGCCTGCGCCTGTGCTTCGCTGCGCTGTGAAGCTTCCGCTGGTGCACTGCGGTCGGAGGGCGGTTCAGGTGGTGAGGGCCCGCTGCATGCCGGAGGTGCGAGCACAAGCAAGGCAATGCACACAATAGCAGCAGCGCGATCATAATGGCTTGTCAAAGGGAGCGACACGGCGGTTTCATCGAGACTTTTTTCAAGCTGCGCAAACTGTTCAAGCAGACTCGCAAGCCGCCGGCTTGCCGCGCACAAGCGCACGCAGCAGGAAGCGGGAAGGGTGAACTGCACGGCGCAGCGTGTCGGCAAGTGGCAGCGGGCGGCAGGACATCTCCGCAACGAGCAACTCGGCCAGCAGTGGCGCACTGGTGAAGCCGTGTGAACCGTAGCCGCAGTTGACATACAGGCCAGGCATTGGCGCAGCGTACGCGGTGGCAACGCGGCGCGCATTGCGCGCAATACTCGCGAATTGTTGCCGAAACGTATCGGGTTTCGCGACCGGGCCAAGCAGCGGCAGGTAATCGGGCGTTACGCAGCGCAACGCAACCCGGCCACTAATCGCCTGTGCCTGTGTAAATTGCATGACCGCCGATTGCTGTAGCGCGGGCAACAACGCAACGGCATTATCGAGGTTCTGTCGGTGCTCTTCGGGTGTGCATCCGGTGCCGGCGTCACCGCCGTAGCTCGCGCCACACTCATGCAGGTCGTCAATAGCCGGCGTGACATAGCCTTCTGCGCACAGCGGTACGCGCAGTGCCGCCGATGCCGCGTTGCCGGCAATGGCAGTGGTCTGGCCGCGTATTGTTTTTAGCGGCAGCCAGCTGGTTTGCGCAAAGCGTTTGCTGGCGTGGGCGCAGGCAACGACAACGGCATCTGCTTCAAGGGTGCGGCCATCGTGCAAGTTTACGTGCCAGCGTGCGCGCCCTGCGCTGTGTTCGTGTTCCAGTTTTACCGTGTCGGCATTAAACATCGTTTCAATGGCATGGTGCGCCAGCAATTGGCGGCAAATGGCTTCAGGTAGCAGGTAGCCGGACTGCGCATACAATATGCCCCCTCGCGGCAAGGTGACGCCCGCAAGCCTGCTCGCTTCAGCCGCACTGGCATTGCACCGATGCTCGATCTCCGGGTGCGCCTGCAGCCAGTCTTGTTCGAGTTTTGCGCCGATGCGCAGCATCCCCTGCAAACCGTCTGCGCAACCGATGCGCCGATAGAAATGGTGGGCAAAGTGAAATGCTGCCTCGTGCCAGTCGGCCAGTGTGGATCGCTCGGCCGCCGTACGCGCGTAGAGGATCGCCGCGCGATTACCCGAAGCGCCCGCAGCCGGGCCAGACGCAGCGCGGTCGAGTACGCGCACGCGCCAGCCGTCCTGTGCCAGTCTGGCTGCACTGCTGCAACCGGCGATACCCGCGCCGATGACAATCGCGTCGCCGCCCTTACAGCTTTTTTTCACGCGTCGAAATACATTGTTGTGGCGATTTGCGCGCGCAGGCCGCGGGCTTTTTCCACCATCCTGCGCAAGTGTGGTGGTGACGCTGGTGACGTTGCCAGATGTCCCACTGCCGGGCACCCCGCTACAGGAAATCTCGCCAGCAGCGATGCGGTTCGCGGGCAGGCCGACAAAAGACGCGCACAGCATCTCGCGCTTGCGGCCGAAACCGGGTGCCCGCAGCCAGCTGAATCCGCAGGCCCGGAGGTTGTCGCGCACCTGCCGTGCGACCGAAAACGTTGCGGCAGTGCTGCCGGTTGTACTGTGTCGGGCAACTGCGGCAAACAATTCGCGCTGCCACATCGCGGGGTTCATTGCCGGTGCAAAACCGTCCAGGTACCAGGCGTCGACCGTTTGGCTGGGAGCCCCGGCGCCAGTTTCGGCGGACCCGTAATAGTGTTCAAGCCGGCCAAGCGCATCGACACTCTCGCCAAGCAGCAGTACCAGCATGATGGTTGTACCGTTGCTGTCAAAGCGCAGCAGGTAATCGCCGGCGATCACATCGGGATACTGTTCCAGCAACTGCGCGGAAAGTTCAGGGTAGGGATTGTAGTGTGCCAGCACCTTGCGCAACGCAGTCCGGGTCAGCGGATGCGCTTCGGTGGCGTAGTAGTAAAGCGTTGGCGATGCGGGACCCGATTGACCGGCGGCAATTTCCAGCCACAGCGTGGCGCTCGCGAGGAAATTGAGCCCGCTGCCAAAACCGAGCTCGCCGACCACAAAGCCTGTTCGCATGTGCTGCGAAAAAATTGTCCGCCAGCGCTGCGGCAAGCGGTTGCCTTCTATAAACACGTGCATCGATTCTTCTGCACCGCACTGCGCGTTAAAGTAGATGTCGCCATAGCGTGCGCTGCGCAGCGCGCCATTGGCATCGATCTGCAGGGCGTCGCTGGTGGTGGTCGCGATTGCGATAGTTCCGGTTTTGGAGGCGGTGGTTGCGCTCATGCGCTGGCAATTATTTTTCGAGGCTCGCGATAAACTGGTTGGAGCGCTGTAT
>JBATGO010000119.1:0-3106 GCA_049665845.1 Pseudomonadales bacterium
TGGCACCTCGATGTCGGCTCATCACATCCTGGGGCTGAAGCCGGTCCCAAGGGTATGGCTGTTCGCCATTTAAAGTGGTACGCGAGCTGGGTTTAGAACGTCGTGAGACAGTTCGGTCCCTATCTGCTGTGGGCGTTGGAGACTTGAGGAGAGCTGCTCCTAGTACGAGAGGACCGGAGTGGACGAACCTCTGGTGTTCCGGTTGTGTCGCCAGACGCATTGCCGGGTAGCTACGTTCGGACAGGATAACCGCTGAAAGCATCTAAGCGGTAAGCCCCCTCCAAGATTAGGTCTCCCTGAGGGTTTAACCCTCCTGAAGGGCCGTGGAAGACTACCACGTTGATAGGCTGGGTGTGGAAGCGCTGTGAGGCGTGAAGCTAACCAGTACTAATTGCCCGTGCGGCTTGACTATATAAGAGAAATGATTGATTTTTTGCAGGATTGTCTTGCAGATTCATCGGTCTAACGGTCGCCTTGTGTGACCGGACATATCAAATGTATAGATCGGGTTGTTGCACACTTGTTTTATGTTGTAATGAACTCAAGGTACAAGTGTTTAGTGTCGGTGCATTAAAATTTCCAGATTCATTGACGTGTGCGATAGCGCACCAGAACTCGATTGGCTTTGTGACAAATTCGGTTTGACGAAAGATTCGTTAAGCCAAACAGTTTGTCTGACGATCATAGAGCGTTGGAACCACCTGATCCCATCCCGAACTCAGAAGTGAAACGACGCCTCGCCGATGGTAGTGTGGGAGATCCCATGTGAGAGTAGGACATCGTCAGGCTTTAATTAAAAAAAACGCCCATCACTGTGATGGGCGTTTTTTTTTGTGATATCTTTTTTGCGATGGAAAACCAGCAGATACAAGTCAAGAAGCTTCCGGCCATGCCCGATGTGTTCAGGCGCATTAACGCCAATGTTGGGCTATTTCAACTGGTCACAAAGGGGCGCTTCAATAGCGTCCTGGATATTGGTTCAGGCGCCGGTGAGCACGCGAAAATATTTGAAGCTTACGGCAAAACCGTCACGCGTTTCGATTTTGGCAAATCCCGTGCATTTGATGCCAAAACGCAGTCCGGTAAAACTATTATTGGCGATTACCTGCATTACGATTTCGAGCAGAGTTTTGACTGTGTCTGGGCTTCACATGTGCTTGAACACACTGTGTACACGCACGAATTTCTGGTCAAGATAAGACGTGACTGCAAGCCCAAAGGCCTGATTGCTATTACCGTACCGCCTGCAAAATCGGAATTTGTTGGTGGCCATGTCACTCTTTGGACGCCGGCGTTATTGTTATACCGTATGGTGTTGGCGGGAATTGACTGCCGCAAGGCCAGCGTTTTTCGCTACGGTTACAACATAACAGTTATCACAGGTAACCGAGCAAACAACGTCGTGCTCGAGGAGCTGGCCTGGGATTTTCACGACATTGAGCGCCTGCAAAAGTTCTTTCCCGCAGATATTCATGCGCAGATGAATGGCGATCTCGCTGGCGATGTTTACCAGGGTGCCCAGGTAAACCTGGTCAAGTAAAAGTTTTTATGCTTTTATTTTGCGTATGATTACATGCTGTTACAGTGGCCAAGAATTTTTTTAACCCAGTTTTCTGTCGTGAAATCAGCAACCGATGCCCTGATCGACTTACGCTGCTCGAGAGTGGTTCTGGCATTGGCAATAGTGAGTAGATGCTGGACTGCTTGCTCGACATCTGCGATGCCCCATTTGTTGTCGTAATCAAACAGCTTGCAGTGTTCCTTTGGTACTACTGTTCTTAGGTGATTCAATAAGCCAACATTGGTGCTGACAACGGGAACGCCCATTGACAATGCTTCCAGGGCCGTGACCGGCCCGCCCTCGCAGCGCGAAGCAATAAAAAGCATGTCGAATTCACTGAATATTGCAGGATAATCTTTATAACTGATATTGGTATCGCGGGTATGGTAGTCATGCTCTATGCCGTACTGGTTGAACTGCTCCGCAAGTGAGTCCCAGCGCTGGCCCAATACAACAGCTTTGCATGGCACGCCCAGGGCTTTCAGGCGCAGCATGGTGTTAAGCAAAGTGTCTCCACCTTTTCGATAGCCCAGTGGGTGGCTGGAGAATATGCGCGAATTTTTGTAGTCAGTCTGCCCGTAGGCTCTGCCAACGAAGCCCAGCACAAGCTGGGAATCCCTAGGACGATCTTCCCTGCGAATCATTGCTTCGCTGAATATCCTGTCGTCAAATCCGATTGGGGCCAGATCGAAGTTATCCGGATTTGCCTCGCTGGCCGAAGGCCCATAGCATGAATCAAAATCGCAGACGCCAAATACGCGATTTACGTGCTTAAGCGCTTTGGCAACATGGGTGTGGTTAAACTGGTAGATGGGAGGGTGGCAAGTACCATGATGGATGACTACTGATCGACTGACCAGCCTGCGCAAACTGGCCTTGCGCGGTGGCTTAAATGCCTGCAGGTAACGTGCGCCCGTTTCCTTGTGTGCCTTGCCCTTGACCAGGCTACTGTAGTGCAGCAGCTCCTGTGGGCGCATCCATATATGAACATCCGCATTTGCATCCGGGAAGTCGCTATGTAAGCATCCGGCGGCAACGAACCGTTCGACCAGGTCGCCAAACAGATAGTCCGGTTTGAAGCAGACAATATTGATCATGCCTGCATCCGGCATGCAAATTGTGAGTTATAGGCCGGCTGCTCTCGCGGCTTTGTCTTTTTCATTTAGTTCGTTGTTAATCAATGATTCAAAGGAAAGCGCGAGAAATTCCATCAGTCGCTCATTGTGTTCATTGGAAACCTTGGGAATGCCCTGTTCGCGGAGCATTTGAAGCGCGCTATTTATATTGGCAAAGTCGAAGGTGAAACCGGCACCACTATAAAATGCACCTCCGAACGTCAGTACCGGCTTTGCTGCCAGGGCGGCCTCGATGCCTGATTGCGAGTTTAACGTAGCCACGTAGCTCGATGCCTTGATTAGCGAAGCAAGGTTAAAATCGTTTACGATTTTAACGCGACTGTTGCCGGAATATTCTTGCTGCATGAATTCATAGGTGATGGCCCGACCCCGGCTATTTTTTTTTGGCTCGTAAGGGTGCGTCTTGATC
>JBATGO010000120.1:0-13000 GCA_049665845.1 Pseudomonadales bacterium
ACCAGCCAGCCGCCGGCGCCTTCCACCACCAGGTAATCGCAGGTTGCTTGCGTGTCGATGGCAGCTTGTTGCAGATCGCCAACGGTAATGTTGATGCCGCTCTTGGCGGCGGCGATGTGCGGAGCAATAGGTGCTTCGAGCAAAACCGGGTTGACCTGCGCATAGCTTTGCCCCGCACTGGCTTCGCGCTGCAGGATCAATGCGTCACTGTTGCGCGGCGCGCCACTTTCGCTATCGATTGCATCGGCACCCGCAGCAACCGGTTTGAATGCTGCGCAGCGAAAACCGCGCGCCACCAGCGCATGTAGCAAGGCCGCCGCGACGCGCGTCTTGCCGATGCCGGTATCTGTGCCGGTCACGAAAATAGTCCGCGTCACACTATCGGTTCCCGGCGCAAATGTATTTGCACCACCTGGTAGCTGAGCGCGAGCCTGCCGCTGGCATCGCGTTGTGCGTCGAGCACTTCAAGAAACTTGCGGTAACGCCGCACGCCAAGCAAGCCGCGCTCACGCTGCTTGAGGTGGTTGCCAGCGCCGATGCCTTTCACACTTTGCAACAGCGCATCGCTGGTCAAAAAATACTGCAGCTCGCAGTTGTGCCTGAAGTCGAGCAACTCCAGACCGATGCCCTGCACACATTCATGCAGGTAGTCCGGGGCGGCGAAGCGATTGACATGCGGGGAAGTGTCGACACTGGCCCAGGCTTCGCGCAATTCTGCCAGTGACCCCTCGGCAAGGGTACTCAATACCAGCTCTCCGCCCGGGCGCAACAACGCGGCAAGACCTTGCAATGTTGACGCGAAATCTTCGCACCACTGCAACGCAAAGTTGGCGAAAATGGCGTCGAAACTGTGCGGCGAGAGCGGCAGCGCGTCAAAGTCGGCCTGCAAATGCGCAATGTTGCGATGATTTACGCACGCAGCGGCAACACTCTGCTGCAACATGCCCATCGAGAGGTCCAGCGCCACAACCTCGCTCTGGGCTAGTGTGGCTGGCAGCAGCGCGCTGATCCTGCGCGCAAACAGCCCGGGCCCTGAGCCCGCATCCAGCACACGTGTCGGCGCAGACCTGCTGCACAGGAAGCCCTGCAGTCGCCGGCAAAGCTGCTCACCGACCTCGCGCTGCAGCCCGGCATGCAGCTCATAGTTCGCAGCAGCTTTGGAGAAAGCGTTCGCTACCGCGTGCTTGTCCAGCAGTGTGCCAGCACTGCACTGTGCGATCGGCGCTGATGTCGCTATGTCATCACCCTGTCTCAATTCGCCCTGCAACGAAAGATCCTGAATTAATGCATCGTGCCAGGCATCGGGCTCGCTGAGAAAGGGCGCATGCGCGGAAGCTGCGAACACGCGCACCGCATGCGCGGGGCAAATGGCAGCAACCTGCGCCGCCACGTGCCGCGGAACCAGCGCATCGTGAGCGCCAAAATAATGTACCACCGGTACACTGATACGACGATAACAGTCGCGCACATCTTCCGTGGCCAGCCATTCCAGCGCTGTCGACAATTGTGCGGTGTCGAAATCAAATTCAGCAGCGGCAGTTTGCAGGCAGCGCAGGTCGCTGCGCGCACTTATGGTGCCACTGGTTTGCAAGGTGTAAAAGCGCCGCAGGGCTTTGCAGGCATCGGCCGTGATACCTTCAGAAAAATCGCGCAACAATTGCGGGTCCATACCGGCCGGCCAATCGGCACGCGCCACAAACGAGGGGTTGGTTGCGACGGTTACAAGGCGAACGATGCGGTTGGAAAACGCGGCCAGTTTAGCCGCCAGCATGCCGCCCAGCGACCAGCCGAGCACGCTGTAGCGCGGCGGCAACTGCGCTTCTATGTCGCGCATAAATAACCTGCAAAATTCGTCGGCCGAAGCGCATTGCACTTGCGCGTTGACGCCATGACCCGGCAGGTCCAGCGCGTATACCTCAACTTGCCCTGCCAACGCATCTTGCAACGTTCGCCAGACACTGCTGTCCGTGCCCCAGCCATGTATCAGTAGCAGTGCGGGTCTACCTTCAGCTTCTGCGCGAAACGCCAGCGCCAGCGCTTGTTTTGCGGCAACTGCCTGTGCAACCGCCTTGCCCGCGCTGCCTGCAAAATTTCCCGGATGGTTCATGCGTGCTCTCATTTCAATTTCGCGAACACCTGCTGCAGCGATTCCAGCAAGCGGTCGATCTGCGCCTCGCAGTGCCCGGCAGAAAAACTGATTCGCAATCTTGCTGTGCCAACAGGTACAGTGGGTGGCCTGATCGCGACTGCGAGAATGCCCAGCTCGCGCAGTTGCGCAGCAAGTATTTCGGCATCGCGGTTCGCGCCGACCAGCAAAGGCTGAATCGGCGTATCTTCGCCCTGCGGATACATCAGCGGCAAACCCAGCGCCTCACAGCCGCGCTTGAAATACTGTACGCGCTGCCTGAGCTGCTGCCTGCGCTGCGGCTCTTCCCGACAGATTCGCAATGCCGCGAGCACTGCTGCCGCGCTGGCCGGTGGCAGCGCAGTTGTGTAGATGTACTGCCTCGCAGACTGCAGCAGCGTTTCTATCATCGCATCGCTGCCTGCAACAAATGCGCCCTGCACACCCAAAGCCTTGCCCAGCGTGGCGACCAGCACCGGCAGCGCCTGCTGGTCCAGCGACAGTGCTTCAGCCAGGCCTGCGCCGTTTGCACCGAGTACGCCAAAACCATGCGCATCGTCAGCGACAAGTTGCGCGTCGTACGCTGCGGCCAGGCTGGCGAGTTCGGCCAGCGGTGCACAATCGCCGTCCATGGAAAACACCGCGTCGCTGACCAGCAACGCACGCCCTGTACGATGTTTGTCGAGCAGCTGCCGCAAGTGCGCAAGATCGACGTGCCGATAGCGAAAGTGCGCGGCACCACTCGCAAGCCCGCCGTCGAGCAGCGATGCGTGATTCAGCTTGTCCTGGAAGATGCTGTCGCCCTTGCCCGCGAAGGTGCGCAGTACCGCCATATTGGCCATATAGCCACTGGAAAACAGTAGCGCGCGATCGCGGCCGGTAAATTCGGCCAGCGCTTGCTCCAGTTGTTCGTGCAGCATGCTGTGGCCACAGACGAGGTGCGACGCACCTGCGCCCACCCCATACTGCGCGGCAGCTGTGCAAAATGCTTGTACGACCGCGGGATGATTGGCCAGGCCGAGATAATCGTTACTGGAGAAGTTGTCGAGCGGCGAATTATCGACAACGATATCTGCGCCCTGCGCAGATGTCACACTAATGCGCTGGCGAAAGAGGTGATGGTCGCGGCGATCGACCAGCTGCCGATTCAACTCCTGCAGCCAGTCAGTCATTGGATATACCTGGCGCAGCGACAAGACTGCGCCTGCCTCCTAACTGGCCGCGTTGTAGAAGCTGGCACCAGCGGTTGCGGTTGCCGCTGCATGCATACGCCCGTCAATACCGATATTTTCGTCCACTCCCGCAGGCTGCGGACGAATGCCGAGCTTGCCGAACAGCGCCATGTCCGTATTGGTTTCCGGGTTCGGTGTAGTCAGCAGCTTTTCGCCGTAAAAAATCGAGTTGGCGCCCGCAAAAAATGCCAGCGCCTGGGTTTGCTCGTTCATCGACTCACGACCGGCTGACAGGCGTACATGCGAACGCGGCATGATAATCCTGGCCACCGCGATAGTGCGCAAGAAATCGAAACTGTCGAAGTCTTCGGTATCTGCCAGTGGCGTGCCCTCGACTCTAACGAGCTGGTTTATGGGCACGCTTTGCGGATGCTCGGGAAGATTGGCGAGCGCCTGCAGCATGCCGATGCGGTCCTCAAGCGTTTCGCCCATACCCACTATGCCACCGGCGCAGACGTTAATGCCGGCGTCGCGTACGTGCTGCAGGGTGTCAAGCCTGTCCTGGTAGCTGCGCGTCGTAATAATGTCGCGATAGTATTCCGGCGACGTGTCGAGGTTATGGTTGTAGTAATCAAGGCCTGCCTCGCCAAGCGCCTGCGCCTGCTCAGGTTTGAGCATACCCAGCGTCATGCAGGTCTCGAGGCCGAGCGCCTTGACACCCTGCACCATCGCCAGCACCGCCGGCATGTCGCGGTCCTTGGGCGAGCGCCATGCCGCGCCCATACAGAACCGTGTCGAGCCGGATTGCCTGGCTAAGCGCGCGCTCTCAAGCACCGCCTCCACTTCCATCAGCTGCTCGGTAGTGAGGCCGGTGTCGTAACGCGTGCTCTGCGGGCAGTAAGCACAATCCTCGGGGCAGGCACCGGTTTTTATCGATAACAGGGTGCTGACCTGTACCTCGTTGGGGTCGAAACAGGCGCGATGCACGCTTTGCGCACGAAACAGCAAATCATTGAACGGCAACGCATACAGGTCTCTCAATTCATCGCGACGCCAGTCGTGCCGAATTGCTGCGGTCCTGTCAATTGAGGTTGGCTGCATGTCGAACTTGCTCCTGCAATATTTGTAGGTGATCCGGACGCCTTCACAACTGCGGCGCTGGACAAGCGGCGTAAGCCTCTCCGGGGCATCGCTGACTGGAGACGCGCGGCGCCGGCAACATCGAACGCGAAGCGACGTATAATAAATGCAAGTTTAGTACTGTCAACTTGCAGGGACGCAAATGGTTAACAGCAGCAGGCGGCAACTGCGCAAAATCGCTTCGAATGCGATCCTTTACCCACCGCTTTGGGCGCGAGTCCTGCCCAAATGGAAGCGCACAGTGGGGATTACGGCGCAAATCATCGCTAAATGCGCTGACTGGCTTCCCGCCCACTGCGCGCTCTGTGGCTGTGAGACTCGCGGGCAGTCTCTGTGCCATCGCTGCAGGGCCTTGCTCGCGAAAGACCGGGCTGATCGTTTTTTGACCTGCAAGCGCTGCGCCCTGCCGCTCCATCCCGATCATGCGGATCGCTGTGCGGACTGCCTTGCACAGCTGCCCGCTTTCTCCCGCTGCGTGCCCGCGTTGCTTTACTCACTACCGGCCGCGCGACTGGTCAACGGGCTGAAACACCAGGCCAGAATATGCAACGCCAGTGCCCTGGCGGGACTGTTACACGAGGCGGTATTGCGCGATAGGCGGTGCAATCGCCCCGACGATGCAGTCGCGATCAATACAGGTGCCGTAATGCAACCCGCTATAGACCTGCTGCTGCCCGTACCGCTGCACAGTCAGCGTTTGCGCGAGCGCGGCTACAACCAGGCACTGGAAATTGCCAAACCGCTGGCCCGCTCCCTGTCGCTTCCACTGCTGCGAGAAGCCTGCACCAGGACAGACGCCAGCCGGCCGCAACAGGGTCTGAAGCGGCGTCAGCGGGTCGATAATTTGCGGCATGCATTTCGCTGCGACGAACGGGTTCGCAACAAACGAATTGCGATCATCGATGATGTGATGACAACCGGCAGTACTGCCGATGCCGTAGCGCGCAGCGCCCTGTGCGCCGGTGCCGCTTACTGCGAAGTCTGGTGCGTTGCAAGGACGCCTTCACCGGGCGCCCCGCCGCAGCGTGACGCAGGCTGATAATGCAGTCCTGTATTGCACCGGCGTCTCGCGGTGCCGCCACTGCTCTATAATCGCGGCGATGACCTGCCCTGGAAAAAATATTTCCCGCCGTACCACCGTGCTGCTGTTGCTGGTTTTGCTGTCCGGAGCGCTAGCCAGTTTGCGGACGGCAGCTCAAACACTGGACACTCCTGGCGAGAGCAAGGATTCCCGAGGGCCACTGTATATTGCTGTCGCCGCCAATTTCGCTGGCACACTGCGGCAACTGCTCGATGCTTATGCGACCAATATTGAAGCGGCCGAGTCGCGTCTTTCCGTCGCATCGACCGGCACCCTGTACCACCAGATCGTACACGGTGCACCGCACCACCTGTTCTTTTCTGCCGATGAAAAACACGTGCTGGCGCTGCTCGAACAAAGACTCGCGCAGCCCGGCAGCCTGCTGAACTACGCGGAGGGCCGACTTGTGCTGCTGCGCAAACCGTTAGCCGAGCTGAGCGGTGAGCCTGGCACATCACCGCACCGCAATCCGGAAAAAGCCCCCGCGAATATTGCATCAGGCCAGCAAACAATGCAGGGCTGTGGACCGGACGCTGCACCGGCACTCAATAAACCTGCGCTGGCAAAACTTCTGCAGGGATCCGCACAAATCGTTATCGCCAATCCGCTGACAGCACCTTACGGGTTGGCAAGCCTGCAGGTGATCGAAAACCTTGCTGACGACGCCAGATTGCGTGTATTGCGAGCGCGCAACGTAATGCATGCGCAGCAACTGTTCAATCACAGCAGCGCCGACAGCGTGTTTCTTTCGGTCGCACAATATCGTGCCGCTGGTGGCGAACGAAACGCGGCGAACCACGTCGCCTGTTTCGTCAACGCGTCGCTGCACCAGCCGTTACGGCAATTCGCCGTTGCACTGCACGGCGGTAACAGGCAAGCCTCGATCAACCCGTCAGCACTGGCGCTTTTAGCGTTCACCGACTCGCCCGCTGGCCGCCAGATCATCCAGCGCGCCGGTTACGCTGTGTCGCCTGTTCACGCGAACAATACCGATCACCATGCTGACAAGTGACTGGCTGGCGTTTTGGCTTACCCTGAAGCTGGCCACTGTCAGCACGTTCTTTTTGCTGCTGCTGGGTATACCGCTGGCGTGGTTTTTGGCACGCACCCGGTTCACTGGTAAAAGTGCACTGGAAGCGCTGATCGCGCTGCCTATCGTGCTGCCACCAACCGTGATCGGATTTTATTTGCTCATTGCTTTTGCACCGGAAACGATAACAGCGAGTGTTTGGCAAGCGGTATTTGGCAGGCCGCTCGCCTTTTCCTTTGACGGCCTGGTACTCGGATCAGTTATCTACTCGTTGCCATTTGTCGTGCAGCCCTTGCAAAGTCGCTTCGAAGGTATTCCGCGCGCAACCCTGCTCAGCGCGGCATCGCTGGGCGCGAGCCCGCTGGATCGTTTTTACAGTATCGTACTGCCTTTGAGCAAACGCGCCCTGCTCGCAGCGACAGGCCTCGGCTTTTGTCATACTGTCGGTGAGTTCGGCATCGTTTTGATGATCGGCGGTAGCATCCCCGGCGAGACACAGGTACTGAGCGTCGCCCTCTTTGAACATGTCGAATCCATGAACATGCAAAGCGCCCACCGGCTCGCGCTATGCCTGCTGGCGTTTTCTTTCCTCAGCCTGTTGCTGCTCTATAGCAGCAACAGGCCAGCAATGCGCTGGACGGGACGTAATGGAAACAAAGACGCCGGCGAAAGATGATAAAAGATAAAGCCAGTAAGGCGGAAAAACAGCGAGGCCTTGCGGTTTCAATATCCAGTCGACGCGGTGAATTTATGCTCCAGCTCGACGAGCAATTCGCCGATCATGGCATCACTGCAATATTTGGCCCCTCTGGCAGCGGAAAATCAACGTTGTTGAACATGATCGCGGGGTTTGCCAAGCCCGATAGTGGCGCACGGATCACCTTCGCAGACGAAACCTGGTTCGAGCGAAAGCGGACTGTTGCCGTTCACAAACGCCATGTTGCCTATGTAACCCAGCGCGGAGCACTGCTGCCGCACCTTGATGTAGAGCGCAATCTTGCCTACGCACAGCAACGCGCACGCCGTGTTGCGCCGGGCGAGTCGGTACTCTGTATTGAAGAAGCCAGCGAACTTTTTGGGGTTCAATCCATGCTGCAACTTATGCCGGCAGCGCTTTCGGGCGGCCAGCAACAGCGCGTCGCGATTTGCCGCGCAGTGCTGTCCAACCCGCGTCTGCTGCTGCTTGATGAACCGCTAAGCGCACTGGATGCGGCGAGCCGCGAGCAAACGCTACTGGCGCTGGAAGCCTTGCATGCATTCAGGCGCATCCCTTGCCTGTATGTGACACACAATCACGACGAAGTGATGCGTCTCGCAGACCGAATCATGCTGATACAGGACGGGCGCGTCTTGCAACACGCCGATGCCGCACACTTACTCTCGGATGCGTCGGTAACCTTCGGCGATACGGGCGAGCGCGGCGTGATTCTGCAGGGACGCATGGTCGCTTCGCAATCGCAGCACGGGCTTGCAGAAATAGAAATCGGTGGCAGCAGGAATTTGCTTTGCTTACAGGGTGCCAAGCCGCTTTATCCGGGGCAAAATTTACGCGCGAGGATTTATGCGCGCGACGTAAGTATTGCGCTGAGTGAAGCTGCCGATTCAAGTATACTCAACTCGCTACCTGCATCTGTCGATTCAATTCATATTGAAACCGGTGGACGCGCGCTGCTAACACTGGATCTGGAAGGGCAAAAATTATTGTCCCTGATTACGCAGCGCTCTGTCGAAAAACTTGCCCTGCACACGGGCCAGCGCGTGTTTGCACAGGTAAAAGGTATCGCGATAACTGGCGCGCGCGATTAGCCGCTCAATACCAACGGCTCGCCGTAAATATGAAGATTTTTTTCAGGCTTATCTACTTTATTGTTGCGGCGGTGCTGACCGTCGCGCTGCTGGCGGCACTGTTTGGCTGGCTGGCAACGAGGGCGCTACTCGACGAACAGCCACGGGTTACGCAATACGAATCCACCAGCATGCAAGACCTGCGTCGCATCAAGGTGATGGCCATCGAATTCAGCAGGCAAACTGCGCCCGATGCGATCAAACGTGTGGCGCTCAGCGAACGCGATATCAACCTGGCTATCGGTCACTTCGTACCACGCCAGGCAAGACTCCCCGAAAACACCTACTTTGCGGTGCAGCTCAACGCAACGGAACAGGCCACTGTACATGCAACGGCGCAGGCAAAACCCCTCGCGCAGATGTTATTCTCGGACTACCAGCACCAGCTGCAGGCATGGATGATACCGGTTACCGAGAAATTTATTGCAGCAAGCGAAGGGAAATGGTTAAACCTTGAGATCACGCTGGACGTTGACGGCAGCGCAGCGCAGGGAAAATGGCTGCGAGTCAGGCAAATAAAGCTTGGCAGCGTTCCGTTAAGTACATCCCTGAGCCGCGATATCGCAGACCGCGTGCTGGCGCTGTTGTCGGCCCGCGCAGATCTTGCACCGGCAAGCGCAAGCTGGCGAAACCTGCGCGGCATGGCGGTCGACAATGCAATGTTGGAACTCGCCTTTGTCATACCGCAACAGGGCGTCGCGGGCTTTGGCAATATCGAAGCACTGGTTCTGAATCCCGGCGAGCAGGAACTGGTAGAAATCTACAGCCGCCAGCTGGATTCACTGCCCGGTAGTGGCGCGCTGGTTGCTGTGCTGGCACCGTTGTTTGAGTTTGCCGCTGCGCGAAGCAGGCAAAGCGCAGACCCGGTCGCCGAGAATCGCGCATTGCTGTTGGCGCTGGCAAGGCGTTACGGCGGCGAACAATTACTCACCATGCTCGAGTCCGGGCAGCGCCGAATTCCCGACGCAATACCGAAACCTTACACCATTTACGGGCGACGCGACCTGGCACAACATCTGGTGTTATCGGCGGGGTTGTCGCTGATCGCCAGTCAGGATCTCGCTGAATTATTTGGTATTGAAAAAGAATTGGCTGACACGCTGCGCGGGCGCAGCATCAGCGCCTGGGATTTGCTCGCCGATAAAGCCGGTGTGCGCCTTGCCGAGAACGCTACCCTGTCAGCGCGCGATGCCCTGGAGGTGCAAAAGTGGTTCAGTCGCGCCCGCCGTGACCGCCAGCTACTACCGGATCTTGGCGAGGAGTTCGCTTATTCGGAAGACAGTTTCGGGCCCGACGAACTGGGCCAACTGGAATTGATGATCGAACTGTATCTCGAGCAGCATCCCATTCTGCGAAAACGCTCCTAACCCCCTGTTTTTACTATGCACGCATCGCATCCTGCCGCTGGCGGATGCGCCCTCGCAATCTATACTTCAAGCAGCAGACGCGCACTCGACTGTGCGGCCATCGCCATGGTTACGATGGCATATCCCTCACGTTAATTGATACACCGTTATGAACTCGCCTTCGAGCCAAAGAATTCTCATCGTCAATCCCGCGTTCATGCTGCGCGCCCAGGTCCGCAAGATTCTGAACAGCATGGGCTACGAAAATATCGACGAATCCGGCGATGGACTCGATGCGATTCGCAAACTCGGCGAGCAAAAATACGACCTGGTTGTCACCGATATCGACCTGACCAATATCGATGCTTGGCGGCTGAGCCGCCTGATACGGTCGAACATGCTTTGCACCGAGGCAACCACGCGCATCATTATTCTCTCTTCCACGTATAGCGAACGCATTGCAGAAGCGACCGCCAAAGAATTTGAAGTTGATCGATTCGTGCCGATAAGCAAAATCGACGCCTTACCGGCAATCATTTCAGAAGTGTTGAAAGCACCGTCCGGTGAGTTACCGAAATCCAGCATTCTCGTCGTCGAGGACTACAAGGATACCGCTGAACTCGTACACAGGATATTGCAGCATCGCTTTGATATCAGCTATGCAGAAGATGGCGAGTCGGGGCTGGAGGCCTGGGCAGCAAGACATTTCGACATCGTCTTGCTCGACCTGATGCTGCCAAGACTGTCTGGCGAGGAAGTATTGCGGGAAATTTTAAGACGCAAACCCGAACAATCCGTGGTGATGATGACTGCCCATGGCGATGCCGATAAAGCTGCCAGCCTCGTTGTGGCAGGCGCTGTTGATTTTATCGCCAAGCCATTCAAGGCGGAGCGTCTCAGGCAAGTTTGCGCGATCGCCGCACACCGTGAAGATTTTGTTGTCAGCAATGAGCAATTTCGCGCCAAGGAAGCTGCACTGGCAGAAGAAAAAAGCAAGGCACTTATAACGCTGCGTTCAATTGCCGACGGTGTTGTCACGACCGACGCTGACTGCAATGTCGATTACATTAATCCGGTTGCGCTTGGCCTGCTGGGCTGCACTGCTGAGGAAATCGCCGGGAAACCACTGACAGATTTTTATAGCACTTACCACGAAATATCCCATATCCCTACTGCCAATCTCGCAAAACGGGCAATTGCTGAAAATGAAGTCCAGCAGTCAGCTTCGCGTACAGTACTAAAAAGTTCTGTCGGCACCGAACATTTTGTTGAACAACAAGCCGCGCCGATACGCAATGACATGGGTGTCGCAACTGGTGCGGTACTGGTATTTCGTGACCGCACAGAAGCAAAAAATATTGAGCAGCGACTGTCGTTTCACGCCAGCCATGACCCCCTCACCGGACTGTATAACCGGGACATATTTGACCAGGAGGTCCGTCTCGCCCTGCATGATGCAGAGTGTAATAACTCTGAACACTGCATTTGCCATATTTCCCTATCGCAGTTCAATATGGTTAACGAGAGCTTCGGGCACCGCGTAGGAGACAAGTTGCTGCAAAAAGTTGCGCGATTGTTGCAGGAAAAAGTCCGTGCGCCGAGTGACGTTATCGCTAGAATCGGTGGTGACGAATTCGGCGTTTTATTGCGTCACTGCTCTGAAGAAGCGGCACAGAGAATTTGCGAAATGGTTGCAGCTGAATTTTCGCATAACAAGTTTGAGCATGATGGAAAAAACTTTGACATCAATGCAGGCATCGGTATAGCCGCCATAAATTCCGAAACTTCCGATCTTCACGACATGCTTTCTGCAGCAATAGCGGCGAGCAACCTGGCCAAGGAGCGCGGCAAAAACAAGGTCGCAATTTTTTCCGGTGAAGACAGCGAAATCATTGAGAAGCGCTCGGAGGTTTTATACGCAAACCAGTTGATGCAGGCAATTGCAACCGACAGTATACAGCTGTACCAGCAAACCATTTCCAGCGCACACCCGGAAATCAAAAACTCCTGTGAAATTCTTTCGCGCATTGTCGACGAAAACGGAAAAATTGTTTTGCCCGGTCTCTACCTTAGCGCGGCAGAACGCTACAGCGTTACACCAAGCCTTGATAGATGGGTTATAAAAAATACCTTTCACTGGCTTGCCGAGCACCCCCAGATTCTGGAAAAACTTGAATATATTTCCATAAATATTTCAGGGCTTTCTATTTGCGACGCAAATTTTACGGTTTTTATACAAAATGAATTCAAAAATTCTTCCATACCCTCGGGAAAAATATGTTTCGAAATAACTGAAACCGCGGCGGTTTCCAATTTTATCAGGGCCAGTGACTTTATTACTGCGGTACGCGATCTGGGATGTAAATTTGCATTGGATGATTTTGGCAGCGGCATGTCTTCATTCGCCTACCTGAAAAAGCTGCCGGTCGATATATTGAAAATCGACGGGCTCTTTATTCGCGATATACTTAACGATCCCATCGATCTTGAAATGGTCAAGTCGATTAACGATGTCGGGCATGTGATGGGACTGAAAACTGTCGCTGAATATGTAGAAAACGACGAAATACTCAGGGTACTTGCTGAACTGGGCGTCGACAGCTACCAGGGTTACGCGATCAGTAAACCCCAGCCAATCCAGACGCTACTTGAATTAATCGAAAAGCCCGCGCAGGAACATCGCACAGCCGGCTGAGCGGCTATCTCCCAACCTTACTTGTCCCTGCCCACAAACGAATCTGGCAAGCGCCGCGGTGCGGGCCCGGTATATTCGATATCGCTACATCGCAGCGGTAAAAAATGGCCCGCCGGGCGCTCTACGTCCTCGGCATAGCATGCGGTCGCACCACTACTGACAACCGCTGCGAAGATCCGCTGCGCCTCTTCCGGACTGATGTTTGCATCCGCGAGGAAGGCGCTAACATAACCTGCAAAATTCATCGTTTGCCCACTGCTTTCACCGAGATACCTTTCTATCTGCAGCGCGAGCTGCATATGTGGGCCGCGCTTGTAACCCAGTGATTCGGCCAGCTCCAGCATCAATGCGACACGCTCGTCGCCATTCGCGATCGGGCGCAGGTAGCCAGGGATATTCCATGCCCCCTGCTTTCGGCTGGCCAGCTTTGGCAGGAAAGACTCGATTGACTCGCCACCGCGGCTGGCTTGCAGGCCCTGCACGATAAACTCAATACCCGGCGCCAGCGTCAACGTGCCGTAGAGCGTTGACTGGCTGGCTACCAGGCCTGCGATCGTTGCCGTCAT
>JBATGO010000121.1:0-2234 GCA_049665845.1 Pseudomonadales bacterium
GTAAGGATGCATGCACAAAGCGGCAGCACAACCCAGCGCAGGGAACGAAAAATCACTGTAAGCAGCACAATAATAAAAGCAAGGATGCCTAACCCGAACACCTGCAAATCGCTTTTTACAAAACTGACCATGTCGTTGGCGATCATCGGCACGCCGCCAAGATACATCTGCTTCGCCGAGATGCGATGGGCGTCAATGACAGTGCGTACTTTCGCAACCAGTTGTTGCTGGCGCTCGGCCGCAACGGCAGAATAAGCCTTGAATTCGGCTTCCGCCTCCGCAAGTGCCTGCCTGCCTGCAGCGTCGAGCTGGCCCTCTGCCCTGCGCTCGCGCAACAATTCACGCGCCTCAAGCAATTTGATGTAGCGCTCGTCGCGCGCGATATTGATTTGTAGCGCTGCAGTATCGCCTTCAATACTGGTCAGCAGTTCACGGTAAATCGGGCTGTCGCGCAACTCATCGCTAACCATCGCACGATCGACGTTCGCCTCGCGCATGGTTTTCACGCCATTGGAAAGCGCGGTTACGGAAACCTTTGGCGAATACAACAGCGGCACGTCGAGCAGCGACAGCACGGATTCCACGCCCTGCACTGCCGACAGGTCTGCCACCAGTTCGTCGAGGGCGGCCAGCGACGCATCACTGAGCAATGGCTGTTGCGGCTGGTAGGCGATAATGAGGAATTCGGATGAGCCGTAACGCCGACTGACACCGCGATAGAATTCGAGGTCCTCATCGCCTTCCAGCACCAGCGAATCCGCCGACGCGTCGACCTTGAAAAACTGCGCGTAATAACCGCCGACACAAGCCAGCGCAATTAACAGCAGCACGATAACCCAGGGCCGTGACAGCACCAGCCGGTCGTAGGCGCGCGCCAGCGGCGTCTCGTGGTAAGCCATGTCCTCGTCGTTATGCTGTCCGCTCACTGCGCCCCCTCCGGTCAAACTATTTGTCTATACCCGCACCGCTCGGCGGGTCATGCTTTATTTCAATTCATTAATCAGTTCAACGCATCCATCAGGCGCTGGTGTATGCCGGCGAAACCACCGTTGCTCATCACGATAACGACATCGCCCGGCCCGGCAAATGCCGCGAGCTGATTGACGATGGCTTCGTGATCCTTTTCAACCCGTATCGGCGCCTGCGTGCTGTTTTTGCTTTTTGCAAACAACGGCGCAGCCGCAGCATCGGCGCACCACCACACTGCATCGGCGCTGGCTAGCGCTGCGCCCAACTGGTCGTCGTGCACGCCCATACGCATGGTGTTGGAGCGCGGTTCTATCACGGCGATGATGCGCGCATCGGCAAAGCGCCGTCGTGCGCCTTCGAGTGTCAGGCGAATAGCCGTAGGGTGGTGGGCAAAATCATCGTAAAACTGTACACCGCCGGCTTCGCCCAGGCACTCCATACGCCGCTTTACGCCCCTGAAATCGCGCAGTGCCGCGAGCGCTGCGTCCAGGCTAACGCCCGCACAACGTGCAGCGGCAACCGCCGACACTGCGTTTGCGATATTGTGATCGCCACTCAACTGCCAGTTTAGCTGCCCCGTTTCACCTGAAGGCAAATGACGCAAGCTGCACTGGCGCTGGTCTGTGCTCGTGTCGTATACCTGCCACTCGCTGTGCGCGCCGGAAAGGTAATGAAGCGTCGACCAGCAGCCCTGGTCGATGACTTCCCTTATCGAATCTTCATCGGGTACCAGCACATGCCCGCGCGATGGTACCGTGCGCAACAGATGATGGAACTGGCGCTGGATTGCAGCGAGATCAGGAAAAATATCGGCGTGATCGTATTCAAGGTTATTGATCACCACCACGTCTGGTGCGTAGTGGACAAACTTGGAGCGTTTGTCGAAAAAAGCCGAATCGTATTCATCGGCCTCGATAACAAAACACGCGCCGCTGCCAACGCGCGCCGACACGCCAAAATCCTGCGGCACACCGCCGATCAAAAAACCGGGCTGCAATCCGGCATGCTCAAGAATCGCCGCCAGCATACTGCTGGTCGTGGTCTTGCCGTGGGTGCCTGCGATCGCCAGCACGGAGCGGCCGGCCAGCAGATGTTCGGCAATAAACGCAGGGCCGGACTGGTAGCGCAGCTTGTTATCGAGCACATACTCCACCGCCGGATTGCCGCGCGACAGTGCGTTGCCAATCACGACGACGTCTGGCTGTATCGATTCGAGCCCGTGGTTGGCATACCCTTCGGTGAGCACGATGCCGGCCGCTTCGAGC
>JBATGO010000122.1:0-2593 GCA_049665845.1 Pseudomonadales bacterium
GGGTGGACTTCTGTGCGCAGTTTTCTGCGCATCAGCCGGCAACCCAGGCGTTTTGCGATCGGCTGGTGGAACTGGACCTGCTTGCCGGACAGCAGGCGAAGTTCACGCCAGAAGGTGAGGACAAAGAGCAGACGATCGCATCGTATGTTGCGGTGGACTTCCAAAGGCTCCAGAAACTGGATGCGACGACCGTGGAAAAACTGTTCAAAGACGGCATGCTTTCGGCAGTTTACGCGCACCGTTTCTCAATGGAGAACTGGTTCCGACTGCTGGAACGCCGGCAACGCTCGAGTCTTGCCCGGGATACTGACAACGTATCTGAATAAGCTGACTTCGCCAGAGACGACCACTGCCATCATTTCCGGCTAGCTCGAATCGTTGCGGCGCCGGTTGAACGTTCGACAGAGCGCTCTTTGCCAGAAATCCTAGGCCCTCGAAGTGGCGGCGTACTTGGTGCCTGCGGCCAGTCTCGATACGCACGTCCAGTTCGGAGCGATCACCGTCGACTCAGATAAGTGAAAATTCACTAACGGCGGACTTCCCATCGATGGGTGCATCGATTCGAAGCGGGTTTGGTTGTGCGGAGAAGTCTTCAGCTACGGTTGCGCTCGGACTGACTGATGCGTCCCAAGAAAACTTCGGTTGGGACCCCTATTTGGGTCCTTTTTCCGATTTGCCATCACGAATTTGAAGATAAGGGGCCATTCCTAAACGAAGCAACCCGATTCTTTTCCTTATCAGTTTTTCCAGTAAGGGGGTAACAATCGTGAAGATTTCAATATTTGTACTGAGCTGCGCCGTGTTTCTGGGCGCCTGCAACCAACAGCCGTCGACGGCCGCTACGTCGCTCGGCAGCCCAAACACGGCAAAATTCATGGCCCTGTTGAATGCGAAGGACGTCGACGGGCTCGTCAACATCTACACCGATGACGCCCGGGTGATGCCACCGAATGGCAAGATGAAGCAGGGTGAAGCGGCGGTGCTCGAAGAGTTTCGCGCAATGATCGATGCCGGCATTACCGGCACATTGACGTCCATTGAGTCAAAAGCTTTAGGCAACATCGCTTACAACCTCGGCACCTACGAGTTGCAGATCGAAGGCGAGACAATCGACACCGGCAAGTGGGTAGAAACCTGGCAACGCGGGGACGACGGCGTGTGGCGGATTTCTATCGACATCTGGAACAGCGACAACCCGGCTGTACCTGCGGCAAGTCCCGTAATGACCCACATGCTCGGCACGCACCGCGTGAACGATTCCGCTAAATGGCTGGCAGCATGGCGTGGCGAGGACGGCCGCCGCAAGTTATTCGCTGCCAACGGCGCGCCGCATGTTCACGTAATGCAGATCCCGGACGACTCAAATATCACTGGCCTGTTCCTTGGCCTGTCAGACCCGGCAGCCTTTGAGGCATGGCTTAATTCGGATGAAGGCCAGGCTGCTGCCGCAGAAGACTCGGTAGATTATGAGTACGCTTAAACTGATGGTAAAGGTCGACTAACGCTAAGTCGAGTAGGCAAACAGGGGTCGAATTGGAGTTACCAGGATTTCATGGACACTATAGATCATCGATCCCATGAGAAGGGGGTGAGAAGTGTCCAGAAAGAAAGGCGATCAAGGCGTTCGTAAAAGATACGAGTACATCAAGACCAATCAGCACAAGTACAACATTCGGATGATGTGCCGCCTGTTGGGCGTCGCGCGAAGCGGGTACTACGATTGGCTGAAGAAGCCTGAGTCTGACCGGGCGATCGAAAACAAACGCTTACTGAGGTTGATTCGAGCCTCATTCGCGGCGAGCCAAGGCGTTTACGGTGCACCTCGAGTCTTTCCCGACCTTCGCGAAGCAGGAGAAACTTGTAGCAAGCACCGAGTCGCACGACTCATGCGCGAAAACAACATTCGCGCACAACCAGGATATCGAACCAGGCGCTACGTTGCGGGCAAGCCGGCCGAGCTGATTCCCGACCTTGTCAAACGCAACTTTGAAGTATCGAAGCCAAATCGAGTGTGGGTGTCAGATATCACTTACATCCGCACTTGGGAAGGCTGGCTTTACCTAGCCATCGTTATGGATCTGTTCTCCCGGAAAATCGTCGGATGGGCTACGCGACAGACGATTCACCGGGATCTTGTCTTGGACGCGGTCTTGAAGGCTGTCAAGGAGCGTCACCCTCAAGAAACGATTATTCACTCGGACCAGGGTAGCCAGTACGGTAGCGACGACTGGCGGCGGTTCTGTCTCAGCAACAATCTCAATCCCAGCATGAGCCGGCGAGGAAACTGTTGGGATAACGCTGTTGCTGAGTCCTTCTTCGGCAGCCTCAAAAAGGAACGCATCAAGAAGCGGATATATAGAAACCGCGAACTTGCGACAGCGGACGTCTCAGATTACATCGAATCGTTCTACAATCGAAAACGACGACATCAGCACCTTGGCGGTATCAGTCCTCAAGAGTTCGAAACAACGGTGATAGGATGTTGAGTCGAGTGTCCACAAAACTCTGGGAACTCCAAATCGCGATTTCGCTTAACCGACGGCAACTTCGCGGTTGGACACCGTTCAACCCCAGCCAATCTCATCAAGATGAT
>JBATGO010000123.1:0-9683 GCA_049665845.1 Pseudomonadales bacterium
CCCTGGCAATCCCCGCGACAACTCCTGCGCAGTTGACTTCTTCCTGGTAAACTTCATAAGCGGCCAGCTGCGAAATTTCCAGGAACGGTGAACCCGGGTCGATTAGCGCATCGACTCGTTCCCGCACCAGCAATTTGCCGCGCGCCTTGTGCCGCTGCTGGTATTGCTCACCGCCACCCTGCTTGATGGCTGATACTTTTTGCGCCAGGTCATCGACCAGTGCCTGCATCGCATTGCTGTTCCGTTGAAAATCGGCAGACTGCGTATTGATTTTGCTTTTTAATATTGCATTGGTTGTCGACATAGGCTGGCCACGTTTTTTCGACTATTGGGTTGTTTCGAACATGTCGTTGTTTAGACAATCGATTAATGGTTAAAGCAATGCTGTGCGTCTAGACCGTTTCCCTGAACAGTTCGCGGCCAATCAACATACGACGAATTTCCGAGGTGCCGGCGCCAATTTCATAGAGCTTGGCATCGCGCAGCAGACGACCGGTGGGATAGTCATTGATATAGCCATTGCCGCCGAGTGCCTGGATTGCCTGCAGGGCCATTTGCGTGGCTTTTTCCGCAGTAAACAAAATAACCGCCGCCGCATCCTTGCGCGACTCTTCGCCGCGATCACAGGCGCGGGCCACGGCATATAAAAAGGCGCGCGAGGCGCCCAGGTCGGTATACATATCGGCAAGCTTGCCCTGCATCAACTGGAATTCGCCGATGCTCTGCCCGAATTGCTTGCGGTCGTGTATATACGGCAGCACGATATCCAGGCAGGCCTGCATGATGCCCACCGGCCCGCCTGATAAAATGGTTCGCTCATAGTCGAGCCCGCTCATCAGTACGCGCACACCGCCCCCTTCTACACCCAGTATGTTTTCTGCCGGCACCTCGCAGTCCTGGAAAACCAGTTCACAGGTGTTGGAGCCACGCATACCCAGCTTGTCGAGCTTCTGGTGCCGTGAAAAGCCGGGGAAGTCGCGTTCGACAATAAACGCAGTAATTCTTCGCGAGCCCCCGTCGCTATCGGTATTGGCGTAAATCACGTAGGTTTGCGCATCCGGACCGTTGGTGATCCACATTTTGTTGCCATTCAGGATATACCGGTCGCCGCGCTTTTCCGCTTTCAGCTTCATGCCCACAACATCGGAACCTGCATTCGGCTCGGACATGGCCAGTGCACCAACGTGCTCGCCCGAACACAGGCCCGGCAAATATTTTTGCTTCTGCGCTTCGTTGGCGTTTTTAAAAATCTGGTTAACACAGAGATTGGAGTGCGCACCATAGGACAAACCAATCGACGCCGACGCGCGACTGATTTCTTCCATTGCCACGGTATGTGCGAGATATCCCATATTGCTGCCGCCATACTCTTCAGCAACCGTCATGCCGAGCAGACCCAGGCTGCCAAACTTTTTCCACAGGTCCATCGGAAATTCATTATCGCTATCGATCTGCCCGGCGCGCGGTGCTATTTCACTGTTCGAAAATCGATAAACAGTATCGCGCAGCATGTCGATTTCTTCGCCGAGATCAAAATTGAGTGTGGAGTAAGATGTATTCATAATGTGTCCCGGTTTCTTTATTACTGGAAAAGTGACTACGGTAGTTGCGAGGAAATATTTGCCTGGGCCATTGCCTGCAAGCATTTATCTTCAGAGTCGCCAAGGTCTACCAGCATTGTTTCTATGTCGCCCAGCTGCTGTTCCAGCTGGCTGCGTTTTTCACGAATCTTGTTGATCAACGATTGATACTGTTCGAGATTGCCCTGCGCGGGTTTATACATGGCAATTATTTCCCTGCTTTCCTCCAGCGAAAAGCCCAGGCGCTTGCCGCGCAGGATCAGTTTCAATTTCACCCGGTCGGCCGCGCTGAAGATCCGGTTCTGTCCTTCGCGAACCGGGCTCAGCAAACCCTTCTCTTCATAAAATCGAATGCTGCGCGTCGTTATGTCGAACTCGCTGGACAGCTCCGAAATACTGTAGGTGCGCTGGGGCATGAGGTGTTGCTCTGGTTTTGGCGCCTTTAATAGCCGCATTGCGTAAAGAGCGGCTGATTCCACCCTCTGCAGCCCAGGCGTTTGCGATTGCAGCCGACATTCCTATTCTAGCTTACGTTAACGTTAACGTTAATACCGGGCAGCAGTTTATGCCCGATTGAAGGCTTGCAGGTCCTTTCCGGTTGTAGATCGGGTAAAACGACAAATTTGTGTGTTTTTTAAACAGATCAAGCCATTCGCAGCAGTTACACCGGTATCCGGCCACGGCCTCGTGCATCGCAGCGTTTAAGGCTGACCCCGCTAACGCGAGAGATCGGGCCGACACGGGCAAAAATTTTCTCAAGCGACATTGCCAAAGCTGAACCGGCTTGAAGGCTATATAAATCGGCCTTTCGGGTACACTGTTGCCGAAACTTCCGCAATTATTAGCAGGTCGATGCAGCCATGCAGCACAATCGCGAAACCTCCTCACCAACGACGCAATCGTCGCAATCAATTAAATCGATTGAAGCCTGCGCTGCGCATTATGGAGAGCAGCGCGACGCGATGCGCCAGTACCTTATTGAGGGGGAGCAGCGCGCGCTGGCAATGGCTAACCGCGGCCCGCTCAAGTTTGGCCCCGACGGACAGCTCGACGCTGCGATTCGCGAGGCCTATTCACACTACGGTTTTTATATTTTCGAAGGCGTACTTGCGCAGGAAGAAATTCGTGACCTCGAAGACGACCTCGAGCGCATGTGCAAACTGTTTCCCGCACGCAACGGCGACGCACTCAACCCTGAAGGTGGTCCCGCGCTGGGTTACGGGCACAACACCCTGAGCCTGCTCTGGTCTACACCGCTGGGGGACCCGCTGGGCGGCACCGAGTTGGCCAACGGTCGCCACCAGGTCAAATTGTTCGAACCCGAAGCTGCGCAGGACGCTCCACCGGAAGCGCCGTTTATTTTACTCGGTTCGCTGCAGTATTCGCCTGCCTGCCTGCGTACCTATGGCCACCCTCTGTTATTAAAAGTTGCCGAAAGTATTCACGGCGAAGATTTCGCACCGTTTCACGAGTGCCTGTTCATGAAGGAGCCAGGCCTTGGTGCGGCGGTTTCATGGCACCAGGATGGCGACACCCACTGGGACAGCGCAGACTTCGATGAGGATATCCACGGCTTTAACTTCATGGCACAGGTATACGGCAGCACAGCGGTTAACGGCGTATGGGTAGTGCCCGGCACGCACCGCAGTGGGCGCGCCGATATTCGCAAAATGGTTGCCGAAGCCGGCAGCGAACGGTTACCCGATGCCGTGCCGATGATCTGCAAAGCCGGCGATGTGGTGATTTGCAACCGCCAGATCGTGCACGGCTCCTTCGCTAACACCGGGTACGAGCGGCGCATTACCGTGAATTTTGGATTTCACCGACGTGCTGCGGTACTCGATGTGCAAGGTGCGGGCATTCACACTGCTGCAGCGACATACGATACTGAGCATATCAATACGCGCAGCCAGGTAATCGGCCTGGCCATCGATGCCAGACGGCAACGTTTCCCGCAGGAAACACCCTACAACTACAAACCGCTGGCCGGACAGGCATTCCACTGGACACCAGAGGCGCAGCAACAACTCAAAGACTACAACCTCTACGATTTAAGTATTTAGACCGGGCAAAAAACCGAGCCGCGCCGGTCGCACATCAGGCCTGCACCCTGCAAGCCTGCCGAGGTGAAAATACTAGCCCACGCGATGCAGCGCACAAATCTTGTTGCCCGAAGGATCGCGCAAATAGGCAAGATAAAGCTTGCCTATCGTACCTTCGCGCAGGCCCGGCGGATCTTCACAGCTGGTACCGCCAGCTGCCAGCCCCGCCGCGTGAAAAGCGTCAGCCTCTGCAGGGCTTTTTGCGGCAAAACCAATCGTACTTCCATTGCCGCAACTTGCTGCTTCACCATTGATGGGTGGCGTGATCGCAAAAACGCCGCTGCCAGTAAAATAAAAGCAGCGTCCTTTTTCGTCCATCGTGCCTGGCTTGTAACCCAAGGCACCCAAAATTGCGTCGTAGAATTTCTTTGATGCCTGCATATCGCTGGCACCTAACATGACATGACTGAACATTTTCAACTCCGGTTATTGGACAAATGTCCCGGGACTTGCCCCGGGTTAGTTACCTGCACTGGATTGGCAGCTTCCTATTGATTAACTAGTTTGATTTTACCGTGGCGAGCCAGCGATCCAGCTGGTTGGCAAAAGCCTGCCGGTCAGACTGGCTCATCGCTGCGGGCCCGCCGGTCTGGATACCACTGCTGCGCATGGTTTCCATAAAATCACGGATATTCAACCGCGATTTTATATTTTCCTGCGTAAACAGTTCACCGCGCGGGCTCAACGCAACTGCGCCCTTGCTCAATACCTCGTCGGCCAGCGGAATATCACCGGTAATCACCAGGTCACCCTTTGCAACGCGCCGGACAATTTCATTGTCGGCAACATCAAAACCCTGTTTTACCTGCACACTGGCAACAAACTTCGAACGTGGCACCTGGATAAACTGGTTCGCGATAAGCGTAACCTGAATTTGCGTGCGCTCCGCTGCGCGAAAAAGAATTTCCTTGACCACCACAGGGCAGGCATCGGCATCGACCCATATATTCATAAGCGGTTATCAGGAAAGCATACGCTTGATAGCATTGTCATGTTTATCAATACACTGCCATCTAATATCAGGCCCACAAATCCAGAGGCGCGTCGACCACTGTGCGCAAAATATCGGTGCGTGTAACGATGCCTTCCACACCAGAAGCTTCATCTACTACCGGCATGGCGCCAAACCGCAGTTGAACCATTACTTCAGCAATTAACTTTATCTCGGTATTGGCACTCGCGGTGATTACACGGTGCGTCATGATGTCTCGAATAATGGTTTTAGCCGGGTCTGCGCGCAGTATGTCTCGATCAGACAGAATCCCGCAAAGCTTTTTCTGTTGGTCGACTATCGGTATATGGTGGAAAGGCGCCGAGCCAAGTATCCTGCTTGCCTCGGCAACCAGCTGGTTTTCAGCCAACAGCTGCACTGGCCTGGACATTATCTGGCGGGCGAATATGGCCTTGCCGCGCTGACCCGCGGTTGATTTTTTATCGCCTGGCAACCTGCGCTCGGCTACTGCCCTGGACTCTTCTCTTTCTATATCGCTGCCAATTTTTTGTATTGCGCGATAGGGCGAAACCGCAGCCACGCCGCCAGTCTTGAAAAAACTCTGAATGGGCGTACTTATGCGCGCGCCCTGCTCATGGATATAAAAAACCATGCTCGCTCTCGATCGACTTTGAAGCACCTTCCCCTGCCACAGATGATAACAGAGGACTTGTCGGCCACCATAACGACGTTTAACCAGCCGAAATAGATTTACTGGCCATCCTGCCGGACACGGGGCATACATATATTACTGGCGTTGTGAAAGCAGGCTCACAAATGCATAGCACGTTAATTGGGTGCGCTTCCAGGTTGCTGCAAGAACCCGCTAAAGCTTGCGCAATGTTGTTGTCAGACCCAGCGCAATACCAGCTCACGCACATTGACCCTTGCCTTTAATCTTGCTGCGAGTAAATACATGCCGCCAATTTTTCGATGCAGGTAGAGCGCATCCGCTGGCGGCGCATGCCAAAACTCGCGGTGGCTTCGTACGCGTTCGCCAAGAGCCGCTAAATCCACTACAAAATCAGCATTACCAAAATCCAGCACGCTGTCGTGGCGAAGCGGGTCCAGCACAATATTGAACAGGTCAACCAACAGCCCGCGGTAGACCGAGCCCGGCTCACCCACTGAATATCCGACCCGCTCGGCCGCATCACACAGCGCGTCGTTATCATGCGCCAACGCGGCTCGTAACAGGTCTGCATAGTCGTGCGAAAACTGTGCATGAAAGCGTCGTGTCGCACCGAAGTCCAGCAGCACGATGCGTTTGGAATTTTCATCGTAAAGATAGTTTGCAAAATTCGGGTCGGTTTGCATGTAGTGCAGTTCAAATAACTCGCGCAGCATCAGTTCAAACAGCGCACTCGCAACATGATCGCGCAGCGACTGCGAAAGCCCGGCAACCTGCTCTATCGGCATTCCCTGCGCATGGTCCATCGCCAGCACCGATCTGCCGCTTAACGACTCGACAACTGCCGGCACAAAAAACCGCGCATCTTCTTGCAGCGTCTCAACAAAACGTTGTTGCTGCCTGGCTTCGCGCGTGTAATCCGCTTCGGCCCGCAACTGTGCCTTGGCGTCTTCCAGCAATGGCTGGATATCGATACCGCGCGGCAGCAGGCCCGACATGCGCAGCAAAGTGGCAACGTTATCAATATCGCTGTCGATACTTTTTGCGACGCCCGGATACTGGATTTTGAGTACGATGTCGCGCCCGTCCTGCATTTGCGCGCGATGTACCTGGCCAATCGATGCTGCGGCAATCGGCTTTGTTTCAAATCGCGTAAAGTGTTCGCGCCAGTCCTTGCCCAATGCGCGATTCAAACGCTTTTCGAGCTGGTCTTCCGGCATGGTAAACGCGGCCGAGCGCAGGCGCGCCAGGATGTCGGCCAGTTCGCGCGGCAGCAGATCGCCGCTGTCCATCGACAGCATCTGCCCGAGTTTCATCGCCGCGCCGCGCATAGACGCCAGTTGCCGGGTCAGCCGTTTAGCGTTGCCGGGCGTCAGCAGCATATCGCGCGCACTCGGCAAGTTGCCGTTAAGCAGTTGCCGGCCCCCTTCGGCAAGCATACCGCCGGCAACGCCGCCGGCCAGCCTTGCCACCTGCCCAAACCTGCCTATGCGGCTGGTAGCAAGCCTTCGTGACTGGTCACTGGTGGCTTCACCTTCGCCACGCGGTGTGTCTTTGTCATCTGTTTTTGCAGACACTTGCTGCTCCTGCTGCGCCGCCATTCCGGCAGGCGACATTGCCGTTGTTACTCGCTTCCTACGTCAACAACGATACCGCGGATTGAGCACAAAAAAAGGGCAGACCCAAAGGCCTGCCCTTTTCTCAAACGCTATTGCGCTTTATACGGGAACGATGTTCTCTGCCTGCAAGCCTTTCTGGCCTTGCGTGACGGTGAACTCAACGCGCTGGCCTTCGGCCAGTGTTTTGAAGCCAGAGCCCTGGATAGCGCTGAAGTGCGCGAAAACGTCCGGGCCGGACTCCTGCTCGATAAAGCCGAAACCTTTGGATTCGTTGAACCATTTAACGGTTCCGGTAGTGGTGTTAGACATAACTATTTCCTGAATAAAAAATAAAACTTGCCTGCGAGAGGCATAACCTAGCGTGAAAATTGGGCGTGACTTTTAGACTTACAGAACGAGGAACAACCTAGGATGCAACGAAATGAAGAATACAGATAAGCGCTTTTTTTCTAGCCAATATTATGGTACACCCTCAAGGGGCTGAAATACAGGTAATTCTTGTGATCCAGACGGCAAAAAAGGGCGCTGGGGCATTTTTAGCCCATACTCCGGCCCCTTTTTGTACGTTTTGTCACCTATTCAGGATAGCGGGCCGGGATAGCTGGCCCAGCGCCTCACGCCCCGGGTAACCCGATGACCAAGCTGCGCCTGCGTTACCAGACCATCGAGTTTGGCCAAACCGATATTCACCTCTGCACGCTGCGCGACAAGCAGCAATTTCACGATCCCGCCGGTATCGCTGAAAATCTTGGCATCTCGTCTGCATTATGGCCGCTGTTCGGGGTGGTCTGGCCTTCCAGCCTGGTGCTTGCCCATTTCATGGCCGACTGCCAAACCGGCTCGAGACGCATCCTGGAAGTAGGCTGCGGCATGGCCCTCAGCAGTCTGTTGCTCAACAAACTAAAAGCAGACATCACCGCCACCGACTACCATCCCGAAGCCGCAAATTTCTTGTTGCGCAATACGCAGCTCAACGACGACAGCGCAATCCGCTATGAGCAGGCGAACTGGCAGGACAGCGATGACACGCTGGGGCTGTTCGACCTGATCATTGGCAGTGATGTGCTGTATGAAGACAGGCACATACTATTGCTGGCCGCCTTTATCGACCGGCATGCCAGACCCGATTGCGAAGTGATTCTGGTCGACCCTGGCCGCGGCCGGAAGAACAAACTCAGCACCAGGATGATCGAACTGGGTTACAGCGCCAGCCAGTTCAAACCACCGCACACTGACTATCTTGCCGATAAATTTACCGGGCATATCATCAAGTTCACGCGCGGATAATCCAGTAAATGGAGGGAGCTATTGGCCGAACCACAGGGGCTTTGTCCTTCGATTTTCTCCAGCGCTGACAATATCTACCCCGAGGAATGGAGATGTTGCCTTTGCGCCAAATTTAGATGCTTCCACTGCGCGATCTTTACCCTGTCCTAAGCCGATGGAGGATGAACTCTTTACCGGGTGCTGTCAGCGAGATGCAAAATTTTGCTATGGCGTAATCATCGATTCCTCGCAAGTTTTTTTACTGGCAGACGCACTCAACAAAAGGAGTCCTGCCCAACTGTGCAGGTTTTCAGTTTCGCAGGATTTTTGCTTTTATATGTAATAGAAAAAGCCCGCTTATGCGGGCTTGATCCATCACTCTCACGATACACGGCAAAAGCATCGTCGTCGTCTATAGCGATTTTCTTCTCGATGTAATCAAACCTGCTATACCGAAAGCGATCAAGGCAAGAGTACCGGGTTCCGGCACACTTGCCATATTCTTGTGGTTCACCATGATCTTTTTTACGGTCAGAGAATCATTGGAATGATCCGCCCAGACCATGAAATCGGTAGTCCACAGGTCGGTTGGCTCATAGAGTGAACGATCTTTATCTTTAAAGACATTTTGCCAATCGCCATCTACTTTGGCCATCAAGTTCCAATCATCATTATCGTCACCAAACCAGGTTTGGATGCCTACAAGCTCAACTTCCCAATCAAAACTGAACTTCAGCCCTTCGTTTGGCCCACTACCATCAATTTCCCAATTGTCTCCATCTGGACCCATTACGCCCAGGCCTTTCAGGCCATAGGCCGTTCCATCGCGCCAGATATCGCGCGTATTCGATTTCCAGCCGCTACCGGTTTGCTCCATTGCACTTACTTTCAAATCAAGACCAGACTCAGTAAACATATGAGTGGATCCGATTTTTTGGCCCCACTCATGCGTTACGTCTTTAGTAAAGTCGTAAGTTATAAGCCCTGCAGATGCAATTGGTGAAACGAGTGTGGCACTGACGAGTGACACGCCTACCCAATTATTAAATTTCACAATACTCTCCCCTTTATTAATGTTTCACGTAAAAAACTAATGGTTTGATCGCCAAGGCTTTACCCCACGCCGTTGAGTTTTGCCGCTCGGTAGATGTCACGCGCGCGAGCAAGCTGACCGGAAATTAAGATCCCCAGGCCTTATTTTTAGAGGTTAAATTTGTTGGCTGTTAGTTGTGCAGCAAAATGTAGGCCATGACGCTTAAAGTTATTATTATCAGATGGTTAATAGGGGTATCTAAATAAAACTGACGGACTATAAAATCGGAAATGTATATTTAATCGACAGTCAGTTCCGTACAGTTTGAGCCAATATGAACTTAGAGGCCTGTAGGGAAATGGTCGCTAACGCCACATTTCAGCCGTCCCCATACATCAGCGGTTGCCTTATGTTGCGCCCATGTACACCGCCGCACAGCCCTTTTGCGCTAACAGGAGGAA
>JBATGO010000124.1:0-9516 GCA_049665845.1 Pseudomonadales bacterium
CGCAATAGCAGCACCGAAGACAATAACCATAGCCCGGTTCAGGCGAAATGGATTATATCCAGATCGTACAACTTCGCGAGCACTCCCGGCACCCCGCTGGCAATTTGTGCGTAAGGCATTTGCGGGATTTCAGCGGCGAGCTTGTCTATCAGCGCGGCGCAGGACAGTGTACCGGCCTCATCATCCACCAATTCCAGCAGACGCGCAGTAAATGTATCCAGCTGGAGAAATTCCACCACTTGTGCCCGGTTGCGGTAGATCACCAGGCATACAGGCAGCGGCGAAGGCTCGTGCGGTACGTTGCCGGGCCCTATTTCATGTACCGGATAGTGAAAAACCATCGGCCAGGCCAGCGGCGACAGGCGTGGCCGCAACGATAACATGTCTGCATCTGCCGGGGCTGGCTCGCGGCATGGCGGCAACTCCCCTTCAGCGAGAAACAGTGCAAGCTCGGCCCATTCGTACTGCGCCAGTTCGACCATAAAATCCGGCACACTGCGATTGTCTTCGGTGGATGCTTGGTCGGCTAGATGGTCGACAAACTCGGCGGCGACACGCGTGAAATACGGCGTCTGCGAGCAGTGCGAATCAATAAAACCTCGCACCAGGTCGCGCCACGCTGCGTCGCTGTGCAATTTGCGCAACACCGGAAAACCGCTGGCAAGAAAACCTTCGATATTGTTGTAGACCAGTTCCGCATAGATGCGCAGGCGCCGGGTTTCGATATTCGCAGGGGCAGCATGTCGCGCGGGATTGCGCAGATGTGCGGCAAAGCGGCGCTGCAAAGCGACCAGTCCCGGTGGCGCCTGCGGGTCGGTTGCCGCACTGCCGGATACGCTCGCGGTCTGCTCGCCCAATTGCTTGCCGCCCGCATTCATCGCTGCACGCACCTAAGACCCTGCCGCCACGTTTTTCCCAAGCGCATACTGTTGCAGCGCGCGGATACGATCGACCTCGCCCAGGAGTTCGCCGGTTGGTGGAAAGTTGAAGTCTCGTTCGAGCAGGGTTGGCACGACACCAAACAGCCGATAGGCTTCGCCGAGCAGTTGCCAGACTTCCTCGATAACTGCCGCACCATGCGTATCGACACGCAGGTCTTGCGCCTCGACATAATGCCCGGCGATGTGCATGTAGCGAACGCGTCGGGGCGGCAGGCCGCGCATGAATTCCGCTGCGTCATAACAGTGGTTAATGCTGTTGACGTAAACATTATTGACGTCGAGCAACAGCTCGCAGTCGGCACGCTCGAGCACTTCGCAGATAAACTCCAGCTCGGTCATTTCCGGTTCGGGCGCCGCATAGTAGGAGACGTTTTCCAGTACCAGGCGCTGCCCGATTGCGTCCTGCACGCGCTGCACACGCTCTGCGAGATAGCCGACAGCATCGCGGCGAAAAGGGATCGGCATCAGGTCGTAGAGATGACCCTGGTCGGCACAGTAACTGAGGTGTTCCGAATAGAGCTTGCAATCATGCGTGCGGATGAACTGTGCGATGTTGGCCAGCAATTCTTCGTCTAGCGCTGTAAAGCCGCCAATGTTCAACGACAGCCCGTGCAGCGTCATCGGGCAGCGCTCACTGAACCTGCGCAGCGTCGCAGCGTATTTACCACCGACGCCGATCCAGTTTTCCGGCGCCAGCTCGATAAAATCAAACGCCCCTGGTTCGGCCAACATCAGCTGGTCGGCAATTTCCCTGCGCAAGCCCAGGCCCGCGAGCGCGCCGCGCTCACACCACTTTGCGCTCACCCTGACAGCCTCCCACGCTTCGCTCAACGCAATCGCGCGATAGCTTCCGAACAGTCTGTTTAATGCGGCAATCAGCTACCACATTTGCCCTCGCCACATTTACCTTCTGCGCCTTTGGCCTCGCCGCTGTCAACGCCGCATTTGCCTTCCCCACATTTACCTTCACCACATTTGCCCTCGGCATCTTTTGCATCGCCGCGCTTGCCTTCCCCACATTTGCCTTCACCACATTTGCCTTCACCACACTTGCCCTCGGCATCTTTTGCATCGCCGCATTTTCCTTCACCACATTTGCCTTCGGCATCTTTTGCATCGCCACATTTCCCTTCACCACATTTGCCTTCTCCGGCGTGGTGGGCCTGGTTAACGAGGTCGTAGCCGCCGGCGAGCGGCGTTGCCGAAAAGGGCTGTAACGACGCGCTCGCGGCAGGCCCTATCGCGGCAGCCAGGAAGGCTGCACCGAGTTTGGTCGTTACGGGCTTGAAATTGTTTTTGCTCATGGCATGGTCCTCTGGTTGACGGGAAGCAATTTGAGTTTATGGTAGCACTTGCGTACTGCAGTACAGGCACGGACAACGGTGCAGGAACGAACCGCCACACTATGACAGACAGGCGCGCGCGATGGTTCAACAACGAATAGGGATTTTACCGGAATTTGTATGCGCGCAGAGCTTGCGCCTTCTATAGCCTCGACCAGCTGGCTTTCAGGAGATGCTCGCCAGCCTCGATGCGCTGCGGCCCTCGCGGGATTCGCATTTGTTATCAACCGGCTCGCGGTGGTGACGCGCAGATTCGCTGGCCGGCCGCGCGGTGAGCTGGCCATAATAGGATTCGACTTGCACCGGACCAGCGGAGCGCACTGTAGCTGATTCCCCCGCTGTGTGCTGCTGCAAAGTGGTCGCTTGCGGATCTGCAAAACTGCCCTGCGGGTCTGCGGCCGCGTCATTGTCGCGACTATCGACATCGCACAGCCAATCGACCAGCGGTGCAAAGATATCTTGCTCGGCCGGGGCTTCAAGCAACATCGCCAGATGACTGTAGCGCTGTCTGGTGCCCTTGATACGGTCGACTACCAGCAGCCTCGCATCGTGCGCACCGAGTTCCGCAATGAAATCGCGCACGTCCTGCAGGTTGCAAAACACCGGGTCAGCTGCCGTGGCGAGGTGCAGTGTCGGTGGCACGCTGGCGTCGGCCAGTGCCGCAGCGTAGTCGAAGCCATCTGCGCAGCGCCAGTCGCCGCTCAGCATCCAGCGCGCGTAGTGCCGATACCAGGCTGCGTTTTCATCGGCTGTGCCGAGGCCCATACGGGTTGCAGGAAACACCTTGCGCCACTCAACCAGGCGACCGAAGAGCGGGTGGCAGAAGAATTTGGTAAACAATGCGGCGCGTCGACTGCCGTGATTAAAGCGGCGTCGCCCCGCAAAAAAGATCCACTGTGCAGCACTGCGTTGGGCTACTGGCAATCTTGCCCAGCAGGCTGCCAGCAGCACAGTACCAAAACCATGCGCTACCCACACATCCGGACCGCGCTGCAGCGCGAGTTCGCTGTGCTCGCGCGCCGCGGCCAGCAATGCGGGGATAGCTTCGTTGATCAGGCCTGGCACATCGATCGTGGACGCCCGCCCGCCACCGGGCACCAGGCTGCGACCGCGACCGCCAAGGTCGGCGATAAACACTTCGCAACCACGATCGAGCAGGTAACTAGCCAGTCCGCGCCGCTCCCCATCGTAGAAAACGCGGCCGCACTCGGCCTCCCCGTGCAGCATAAAAACGCTGCGACCCAGCAAAGGTAGCCCGGCAACGCTGCTGTCCGGTGGATTTTCTGTTGCCAACCCTGGCGCCGCAGCTTCGCTGTACTCGTTATCCGCTGCACCAGACAGCGGCAGCAAGTGGCGAAGATGCAACTGCTCACCATTGGCCAGTGAAACCCAGATGGAATTTTCTCGTGCAGCGACACGATGCGACTCAGCTGCGTCGCGGGCTTGCGGCCGCCCGGCAGCCGGAACATCCAGCTCAGCCGCGTTGCGTGAGCGCAGCTCAACATCGTCGAAAGCATCGAGCTGTGACCCCGCTAGGCCTGGCGCAGAAGTGGATAGCGGTTCAGATCGATGTCTTGCCACGCTTTGGAAACTCGTTGGATGGAAACGGGTACGATGGTTTTCAACTGTTGCGCAAACAGCGAAACGCGCAGCTCTTCAAGCAGCCAGCGAAACGTGCGCAGGTGCTCGTCTGAAACCATTGCATGCGGGTACTTATATAGCAGATCGTGCAAAGGTCGCTGAAGCGATGACAACTTTTCACACAATTTCCGATCGCTTTCAACGCGCCCGCCAAGCCTATCCAGGCGCAGCGCAGCGGCCTCAAGGTAGCGCGCTAAATGCTCGAAGCGGGACAATCCGGTCGCCTGAACAAAACCGTTATAAACCAGCGCATCGACCTGCTGTTGTACATCGCCGCATTGCATCGCAAACAGTGCGCGCTTTTTGCCAAGCTGCTCACACACCTGCTGGTAATTTTGCAGCACCTCGTATAGCTGCACTTCCAGCGTTAGCGCCGTTGCCACCACTTGCGCGGAGCCCGCAGCAACGCTGCGCTCGAACTCGTCAGCATTGCTACTCGGACCTGCGCTGAAATCGTCAAAACAGCAATGCGCGATGCTCGCCCTGATCACATCGTCCACCAGCACGCTGCGCTCACCGACCTGCACGTAGGGCAATAACTTGCGCGCATCCGTGCAAAGGTTTTTTCGCAGGTAGCGGACCTTGTCGGACAACGCACACATCGCCAGTGCGGGTAACGCTTTTTGAGTATGCACGCGCGCTTCCTCGGCACTGGCACAGAACCCCAGCACCAGCTCGCCACGCCCGGTCTCTGCAAGATAGCGCTGCGCGGCCGCGAGATCCCCGCGCGCCTGCCCCGCTGCACTGCCCAGCTCGCCAAAATCCCAGCGCGTGATCGCCGCGACAGCTTGCTCACGCTCGCTCATGGCACTGGCGGCGCGATCGAGTTGCTGCATGCATTGGCGCTGAAGTTGGGCGATATCCCTGCCATCGGCAATAATCTTGCCGCCCGCGTCCACCACTTCGGCGCGCATCAGGTAAAACGGCGCGAGGCGTTTGCGGGCCTGTTCCCGCCACGCGCTGGCAACAGATTCAACCCGGTAGAGCTGCTCTGTAGCTTCCAGCAGTGCATCATAAAGTGAACGCCTGCCCAGCCATCCGTTGCGCGCCATCAGCTGACAGGCGGACTCAGCGGCGCTGCGCAGCGGCAACATTTTTTTTCGCTCGGCCTTGGGCAGCAGCTTGAGCAATTCTTCGACCTTGTCGACCAGCATGCCCGGCACCAGCCACTCAAAAGCAATTAATGGCAGCCGGGCAATATCCTGCAGTGGCAGGCGTACTGTGACACCGTCTGCATCCTCGCCCGGTGCAAACTCGTAACGCAGCGCGTAATGACGCTCGCCATCCTGCAATTGCGCGGGAAACTGCTCCAATGCATCCAGCGGCAAAGGCTGCGCGATGGCCTTTTCGAGGTCGAGACAAAGTGCTTGCTGTGCCGCCTCGCCGGCGCGACCCAGCCAGCGCGTGAGCGAGACCCGGTCGAACACTTGAGCAGGAATGCCGGCGTCATAGAAGCTGTACAGGGCCTGGTCGCCAGGTAACAGGTCACGTCGCCGCAAGCGTGCTTCATAGTCGCGGGCGTCGCCCAACACGGCAAGATTGTGCTGCCAGAATCGCGCTTTCGACAGGAGTGCACGATCGGGACACAGGTTTTGTTCGACCAGCGCCGACTGGATAAAAACCTCGCGCGCGCGTGCCGCGTCAACCTTGTCGTAGGGCAGGTTTTTAGCTGTCTGCAAGGCCAGGCCAAACAATAGCGTGCGACGCGTTGCAACCACCCTGCCGCGCCTGCTATCCCAGCGCGGCTCGCCGTACTCGAATTTCACCAGGTGGCGCAATTCGTCGGCCAGCCAGCCGGGTTCAATGGCGGCGACACCGCGAGCATAGACCCGGGAAGTCTCGATAATTTCCGCCGCCAACACCCAGTGCGGTTTGCGTTTTGCCAGCGCGGAACCCGGCCAGATTTCGAACCGCAGGCCGCGCGGCGCGAGGTAGCTGCCGGCGCGGGACGCGGATTTGCGCGGCGCCTGTCTCTTTTCTGCAGCTTGCCTGCTCGCCTGTGGCTGTTCGCGCATGCCGACCTGCAGCGGAATACCGCGCAACAGCGAACGATGGATGGCCTCGTACGCAACCGGATCGAATGCGTCCTCGCTGACTGCGTCAGGGTTCGCGTCAGGGCTCGCGTCATGCGCGCGAAACTTTGCCGCTATGCCAACAGTACGCAGCGCGATACGCAGTTGCCTGTGCATGTCGCGCCACTCGCGCATACGCGACGGCGACAGAAATTCCTTGCCGAGGCGTTTGCGCAGCGCCGACTTGCCTAATCTGTCGCGCAGTACAGCGTAGTAATCCCACAAGCGCAACCAGTCGATAAAATCCGAACGGCCGGACGCGAAACGCCGGTGTGCCATGCGTGCGGCCTCACGACGCTCGGCGGGGAACTCACGCGGATCCTGCACTGCCATTGCACTGACGATGACTAACACATCGTCTACGCAGCGCATGCTGTCGGCGGCCAACAACATGCGTCCGAGCTGCGGATCCAGCGGCAGTACCGACAGTTGCCGACCCACTGCGGATAATTTCCCGTCGGCAGCCAACGCACCCAACTCCTGTAACGTGTTCAGGCCGGCACGCAGTTGCGCCGGTGGCGGTGCGTCAAGCAACGGGAATTGGTCGAGTTCGCCCAGGCCCAGGCGCTTGAGCTGTAAAATTACGGTCGCCAGCTGGGTGCGCAGTATTTCCGGCTCGGTATAGTCGACGCGTGCCGCAAAATCCGCTTGCTCATACAATCGGATACACAACCCCGGCGCGAGTCGCCCGGCGCGGCCTGCTCGCTGCGCGGCGCTTGCTTTGGCAACAGGCTCTACCTGCAGGCGCTGCAATTTGCTGCGCGGGCTGAAGCGACTGATCCTGGCCAGGCCGCTGTCGATCACGTAGCCAATACCCGGCACTGTCAGCGAGGTCTCCGCAACATTGGTTGCCAGCACCACGCGCCTGCGCGCGCTGCCGCCCACGGTATTAAAAATACGCTGCTGTTCAGCGAGCGGAAGCCTGGCATACAACGGCAGCACGTCGAGACGGGTCATACTGTGCCGCAACGCCACACTGGCATCGCGAATCTCGCGCTCGCCGGGCAGGAACACAAGCACGTCGCGTGCAAGTACTGACGCATCACCGCGCTGCTCAATGTATTCGAGCGCTTGCAGCAGCGCCGTATTGATATCCTCCCCCGGCGCCGCTGCATCCTGCGCTTGCCCTGTCGCCGCACCGGCTTGCTGTTGCGCGCGCAAAATATCTGGCAGGTATTCTGTAGCGACAGGAAACCCGCGGCCTTCAACCTGTACGCAGGGCGCGTCGCCAAAAAAAGTCGAGAAGCGCGCGACATCGATCGTCGCCGAAGTGATAATCACTTTCAGCTCCGGCCTGCGCGGCAGCAAACGTTTCACCACACCAAGCAAGAAATCAATATTCAGGCTGCGCTCGTGCGCCTCGTCGATAATCAGCGTGTCGAATTCGTGCAGCATCGCGTCGCGGTGTAACTGTGCCAGCAAACTGCCATCGGTCATCACCAGGATGCGCGTAACAGGCGCATACTGCTCGGCGAAGCGGTGCTGGAATCCAACAAGTTCGCCGACCTCGCTGCCCAGCTCTTCCGCCAGCCGCACAGCAACCGTGCGTGCAGCGAGGCGTCGCGGCTGGGTGTGACCGATACGGCCGAAAATACCGCGACCCATTTCCAGGCAAAGCTTGGGCAGCTGCGTGGTCTTCCCCGAACCGGTCTCGCCCGCGACTACCACCACCTGGTTATCCGCCAGTGCACCGCGCAATTCGTCAAGTGCAGTGCTGATCGGCAATGCGGCAGGAAACTCGACATGCCCCTGGCACGCGCGGCGCAGCGCCGCGAGCCTGATCGATTGTTCAATATCCGCCTGCAACTGCAGCGCGGAACCAGCATCGACCTTTGCTTCTTTGCAAAGTCGGTCGAGCTTGCGCAGCAGCCTGGCGCGATCGCTATACAAGGCCGCGGCCACAGCGAGGCGCCAGGCCTGGCAATGCGCCTCGCGATCCGGGCCCGCCGCCAGCCCGGCCAGGGCGGGCAGTTCGCTGAGCATTTCCGGTGAGAATTCCAAGTTGATACCCGTGAAAAAAAACAGCCGCGCAGTTTAACAGAGCAAACCCGCAGCCCGGGCTGGCAAATTTTTACAGCCTTTGCCAAAAGCGCGCGACACGCGAGCGCTGCGATACGCGCATTAGGCCGTCGCCTTACTCTATAATGCGGCCCGAACCACACGGGCCAGCGACTTTTTCCAGCAACTAAACCGTAGGTGAGCCACTATGCCATTAGCAACTATGCCATTAGCAACTATGCCATCCGCAAAAATGCCTTCCGCAACGCTGATCGACAGATCGCGCATGCTTGGTTATCGAACCCTGTCCACCGTACTCATGCTGCTGTGCAGCTTTACACTGGTTGGCTGCGAGTCCGTCTATTACAACGCGTGGGAAAAGCTTGGCGTCGAGAAGCGTGACATTCTCGTCGATCGCGTTGAAGACGCGCGCGATTCGCAAGTAGAAGCGCAGGAACAGTTCAGCTCCGCGCTGGAGCAATTTTCGAGCCTGGTCAACTTCGACGGAGGCAACCTCGAAAAAGCCTACAACCGGCTGGATGCCGAATACCAGGAGAGCGCGGCAGCCGCAAAGGATGTATCCGAACGAATCGACAGTATTGAATCGGTTGCCGAAGCCTTATTCCGCGAGTGGGAAGCGGAAATTGAACAGTACACCAACTCGCGTTTCCGCAGCGACAGCCAGCAGCAGCTTAACGATACCAAAACCCGCTACGCAGAACTGGAGCGCTCGCTCAGAAATGCCGAACGCTCAATGGCCCCGGTACTCGCCACGATGAAAGATAATGTGCTGTACCTCAAGCATAATCTTAACGCGCGCGCGATCGGTGCGCTGCGCGGTGAATACCTGAATATCAAACGCGACATCGACAACCTGCTGGTCGACATGAACACTGCAATACAGCGCTCCAACCAGTTTATCGCGAGCCTCGAAAAATAATTACCAGCGCGTCAGCGCGACGATCGTGCGCGCTACAAGCGAGGCCACAACAATCGAGGCCACAACAATCGAGACCACCACAATCGAAACCACCACCAGCGATGCCTTGCAGGTCGATGCTGGTGGCGCGCTGCGCAGCGCGCGCTATGGCGACATTTACTTCAACGCGCAGCGTGGCGCAGAAGAATGCATGCACGTGTTTATCGAGGGCAATCGCTTGCCGCAGCGCTGGCAGGCGATTTTTTCGCAGGATAAACCAGCAAGTTTTGTTATCGGCGAACTCGGTTTTGGCAGCGGGCTCAATTTCCTGGCAAGCGCTGCACTGTGGCTGGAGATGGCTGCCGGGCGATCCGGGCCCGTATCGCCAACGCTTTACTACTATGCAACCGAGGCGCATCCGCTGACGCGGGCCGCGTTGCGCAAGGCGCTGGCACACTACAACCCCTACCCCGAAATCTCCGCGCAATTGCTGGAGCAATATCCGGATGTGATCGCGGGCGATTACCTGCTGCGTTTTGACAGCAACGGTACAACCATTTTGCTGGTACTGCTGTTTGGCGACAGTGTCGATGCACTGGGGC
>JBATGO010000125.1:0-3203 GCA_049665845.1 Pseudomonadales bacterium
GGTAGGGAAAGCTCAGTGGCACCGCAAGCAGGCTGGCGCAGGCGGGTAGCCAGACATACCAGCGTTTGTCCCGCGTACCGAGTTTGTCAGCCAGGAAGCCGCCCAGCAACGCACCGATCATGCCCGCACCGCCGCCAAAAAACGCAAGGATTACGCCCACTTCGCCCACGCTGAAGCCGTGGCTGCGAATCAGGAACGAAGGCGCGAAATTGCCGTTGCCGTAACCCACAAAGGCGGTGAAGCCTGTGCCAGCCGCGATATACCAGAATGAGCGATAACTTTTGAGCAGCTGCATCGTCTCGCGCAGCGTGGGTTTATAGGCGGCCTGCGATGCGGTTTCCCAGCGCCCGCGCTCAGGCTCCTGCACGACAAAGTAAAAAACCAGCGCAAACAATACGCCCGGTAACCCCACTGCCATAAACGCCATGCGCCAGCCGAACATTTCGCTGATCAGGCCGCCGAACAAAAACCCCAGCAATATACCGAAGTGCAGGCCCATGGAATAAATCGCAAGCGCACCGCCGCGTTTATGCGGCGGGTAGTAGTCACTGATTATTGCGTGTGCGGGCGGGCTGCCGCCTGCCTCGCCAATACCAACGCCAATGCGCGCGAGCAACAGCTGTGTGTAGTTTGCCGCCAGCCCCGAGAGCGCAGTCATGCCGCTCCATACGGCGACGGCAAGCGCAATGATATTGCGACGATTGCCACGGTCGGCCCAGTAGGCAATGGGTATGCCTGCAGTGATATAGACCAGCGCGAAAGAAAAGCCGCTGAGCAGGCCGAGCTGCACATCGGAAAGACCCATGTCGACCTTGATCGACTCCTGCAGGATCACCAGAATTTGCCGGTCGATAAAATTCAGCGCGTAGGCAATCGTGAGCATCGCCAATGCAATGCGGGCAGCTCTGGTCGATTTGAAGCTGGCAGGGTTTTGCAAGGCCTTTCTCCCCGGGGTTTTTATTTTTGCTCGTTGCGAGCGTGCGTACACGCAGTGCAATACAGCGTGCTGGAAATTTTTTTAACCGCGTTTAACCAAGTATTTTAATCAACAATAACCGGAAAAATTCTGTGTAAAAATAAATGAACGGTAAGCAAATGCCTGTTGCATTTATTTGTTTATACCAACATATTGTCTGTTATCGTTCGCGTGGTAATGATTACCTGCATCAGTGCTTGGTCCAGGCACACTTTCAATACTTCTCCGGAGCTTGCCAGCCAACATGATCAGTAACCCTGCCGGATTCCTGCTCAATGCGCGTGCGCAATGGCAGCGTGTTTCCCAGCTTGCCGACAACCAGTTATCCGCAAAGCTGCTTTACCCGGTGGTACTTGGTCTTGGCACACCCATTGCCTGGTATTTTGGCACCACGAAAATTGGCTGGAGTGTCGGTTCCGGCGAAATCATCCGCTTAACCGAGCAAAGCGCATTGCAACTGGTTGCAGCGCTTTACCTTGCCATACTGGCTTCGCTGGTGGTTATCGGCTATGCCATCCACTGGATGGCGGAAACCTACGGCAGTGTTACAACTATCTCCAGGGGTATCGTCGTCGCTGGCTATACCGCTACGCCTCTTTTCCTGGCCGGGCTCTGTGGTTTCTACCCTGTGTTCTGGCTCGATATGTTGCTCGGTATTGTCGCGCTGTGCTGGGCAGTATACCTGTTATATATCGGTATTCCTGTGGTAATGGGTATTCCGGAAGAGCGCGGGTTTTTGTATGCCTCTGCCGTGGTGGCAATCTGCATGGTTATATTTATTTGCCTGATGGGCGTTACCGTCATCATGTGGGATATGGGTATCCAGCCGGTTTTCACTGACTAAATACACCGCAATACACCAGCCTGGTTTGCATAATTCATTCTTCCCTCGGGATACATTACCTATGACAGCTTCTTCCGCGCAAACAGATTACGAGTATCTCGTGGTCAAGCGCTTTACCGTCATGACAGTGGTCTGGGGCATTGTCGGCATGGCTGTTGGCGTCTTCATTGCAGCGCAACTGGTCTGGCCCGAGCTGAATTTCCACACCTCATGGCTGAGTTTCGGGCGCCTGCGACCGCTGCATACCAACGCGGTGATCTTTGCTTTTGGCGGCTGTGCGCTAATGGCCGCGTCGCTCTTCGTGGTGCAGCGCACCTGCCAGGCGCGATTGTTCGCTGTACCACTCGCGCATTTTGTTTTTTGGGGCTGGCAGCTGGTGATTGTGCTGGCCGCAATAACATTGCCCATGGGCTGGACCAGTTCCAAGGAATACGCCGAACTCGAATGGCCGATTGATATTCTTATTACCGTAGTCTGGGTCAGTTATGCGATTGTATTTTTTGGCACCATCATGCGGCGTAAAACCCCGCATATTTATGTCGCCAACTGGTTTTTTGGTGCCTTCATTGTCACCGTAGCAGTGTTGCATATCATCAACAGCCTCGCTGTGCCGGTATCAATCGGAAAATCCTATTCCATATATTCTGGCACCATCGATGCGATGATCCAGTGGTGGTACGGTCACAACGCGGTCGGTTTTTATCTCACCGCAGGCTTTCTCGGCATGATGTATTATTTCGTGCCAAAGCAGGCCGAGCGACCGGTGTATTCCTACCGGCTTTCCATTGTGCATTTCTGGGCGCTGGTGTCGGTGTATATCTGGGCCGGGCCGCATCACCTGCATTACACCGCGCTGCCCGATTGGGCACAGAGCCTGGGCATGGTGATGTCGCTGATTCTGCTGGCCCCGTCCTGGGGCGGTATGATCAACGGCATCATGACGCTGAGCGGCGCCTGGCACAAATTGCGTACCGATCCCATTCTGCGCTTCCTGGTTGTTTCACTGTCTTTCTACGGCATGTCGACGTTTGAAGTGCCGATGATGTCGATCAAAACGGTCAACTCACTGTCGCACTACACCGACTGGACTATCGGCCACGTACATTCCGGTGCGCTGGGCTGGGTGGCGATGATATCCATTGGTATGGTTTACCACCTGATACCGGTGTTGTTTAACAAGGAAAAAATGTACAGCATTCCGCTAATCGGTTTGCATTTTTGGCTGTCGACGATTGGTACCGTACTCTACATAGCCTCGATGTGGGTAAATGGCATTGTGCAGGGCCTGATGTGGCGCGCGTATAACGCCGATGGCAGCCTGACCTACAGTTTTGTCGAGTCGGTAGTTGCCAGCGGCCCCGGCTACGTCGTGCGGTTTATCGG
>JBATGO010000126.1:0-19546 GCA_049665845.1 Pseudomonadales bacterium
GGTACATGCAGCCAATGCAGCGGCAGGGGGCGATGCTCCGGGCGACGGCACGCCAATGCTGCAGAACGTTGTGCTGCGCTATTCGGTAGATGCCTATGCCTGACACGGAAATAAGCCTGACACGGAAATAAGCCTGAGGCGTAAAACGGGCTAGCTACAGGCAGCACCTGGCAGCCGCTGAAATAATCGGTAATTCTGGCGACTTTGCCTCGCCGTGCTGCAGGCTTCCCCGATCTCCATTACACTTTTCTCCGCAGGTTTTCGTGCCAAAGCACATTGCGCGCAGGCGTATTGCTGGCACAGGACTTGCTTTCCCTCCTGATTGATCAAATGTGACGGTTTATTGGCATGGCAGAAGAAAATGCGGGCGAGGAGCAGCAGCAGAAAAAGCCTCCGTTGCTGCTGTTTATCATTATCGCGCTGGTGCTGGTGGCAGGATCTGTGGGCGGAACGCTGTTTTTCCTGAACAGCGGAGACGGTGAAGAAGAGATTGCGGCGGAAGAAGTTACACCGCCGGCGATCTACTTTGCAATCAATCCCAAATTCCAGACCAATTATGACGTCGACGGTCGTCCGCGGTTGTTCCAGCTTGCCATAGCGCTGGTTACCCGCGAGCAGGACGTAGTCGATGCGCTCGGTACGCATTTGCCAACGATAAAAAGTCGTCTTGTGATCTTGTTGAGCGGGCAAAAGTTCAAAGCGCTGCAAACGCCGGAAGGGCGCGAGGAACTGCGCGAACAATGCCTGCTTGCAGTGCAGGAAATTCTCAATAAAGAGATTGGCAAGCCCGGTGTCGAGAAGGTCCTGTTCACCGACTTTGTGATGCAGTAAGCCCGATGCTCATCCCGCGTGCTTGCGCGGGTACGCAAGTCGCCACTGCAGGCCTAGTTGCAATATTCAGTGCAGTGCTGGACACCGCTCGCCGAATCAATTTCCGTGTTCCCGCCGCAGGGGTATGTTTGCGTGGTTGATGAAGTATTGTCGCAGGACGAAATCGATGCGTTGCTAAGCGGCGTAGACGAAGGCGACATCGACACGAATGAAGTCGCAGCGCATGGTGCTGACGATTACGACGCCTACGACCTTACCTCGCAGGATCGTATCGTGCGCGGCCGCATGCCGACCCTGGAATTAATCAATGAGCGCTTTGCCCGCCACCTGCGCGTAAGCCTGTTTAATATGTTGCGGCGCAGCGCCGAAGTTCGCGTTGGCGGCTTGCAGGTGCAAAAGTTTGCCGAGTACTCCCAGTCGCTGGAAATGCCTACCAGCCTCAATACCGTCAGGATGCAGCCGCTGCGCGGTATAAGCCTGTTTAACCTGCAGGCAAGACTTGTGTTCCGTCTGGTGGACTGCTTCTTCGGTGGCGATGGTGTTAACGCGAAGATCGAGGGCAGGGAGTTTACGCCGACAGAATTGCGTGTGGTCGAAATGTTCCTGGTCGAGGTCTTTCGCGACCTGGAAGAGGCCTGGAAGCCGTTGGTGGAGGTTCAATTTGACGCGGTAGGCTCAGAAATCAATCCGGCGATGGCGAACATTGTCAGCCCCAGTGAAGCGATTATTGTTTCCGTATTTCATATCGAGATAGACGGCAATGGCGGTGACTTCCATATGGCCATCCCCTATTCGATGATTGAGCCGATCAAGGATGTGCTCGATTCGGGTATGACAGGAGAGGCAACCGAGGTCGACGAACGTTGGCGCAGTGCCTTGAGGCGCGATATCTTGCGTGCGAATGTTGATCTTGAATGCACTGTGGTAGAACGCGAGATGAGTTTGCGTGAAGTTATCGATCTGAAAGAGGGCGACATTATTTCGGTCGATATTCCGGACAAGCTTGTGCTCAGGGCAAATGGCGTGCCGGTATTCAAAACGCGCTTGGGCACGTCGCGCGGCAACCTTGCGCTCGAGGTACTGGAACGTACCGGCATCGACCAGATAGACAACCTGTAGGCGTCGCGTATGTGCAGTGGGTTTGTATTGAGGTTGTATTGAGGATGTATTGAGGCTGTATTGAGGCTGTATTGAAGTTGTATTGAGCTTGCAGTGAAGTTGTAGTGAAAATGTAGTGCAGTGGTGTCTAGCAACGCTAAACCAGATCAGGGCAGGGCAGGCGGATGAGTGAAGAACAACAAACTGACAGTGCGACTGGAGCGCAAGCTGCCGCGCTGGACGAGCTTTCGTCGGGTGGTAAAGCTTCAGGTGGCACCGGTGCAGGAAATTCCAGTCCGGACCTTGAGGTAGTGCTCGATATCCCGGTGAAAATTGCGATGGAAGTGGGTTCGACGCAGATTTCAATCCGTAACCTGCTGCAATTGAACCAGGGCTCGGTGATAGAGCTGGATAGACTGGCCGGTGAACCGCTGGATGTCACGGTTAATGGCACTTTGATTGCGCACGGCGAAGTTGTCGTTGTGAATGAAAAATTCGGTATCCGCGTCACCGACGTTATCAGTCCCTCCGAGCGCATCAAAAGGCTCAAATAATGGGCGTTGCTGTGCGGTTAACAACGCTCGCCATGCCATCGGCCGCGCTGCTGCTCTTTCTGCTACCCTCGTTGCCGCTGCAGGCGGCGGATACCGCGGCGGCGGTGCCAGCGGTATTTGAGGCAAGTACAATCCTCAAACTGTTGCTGAGCCTTGGCGCCATTGTGTTGCTGATTTTCGCACTGGCCTGGTACGCACGTCGCTTGCAGGGTTTCACCCAGGGTAAACAGGGCGCACTGCTGCAGGTGCTGGCGGCCACGCCGGTTGGTGCAAGGGAGCGCGTAGTACTGCTACGGGTTGGCGAAGAACAGGTTTTACTCGGCGTTGCTGCTGGCAGGGTGGAGATGCTCGGGCGTTTCAGTGTGCAAGTGCCAGGCGCAGGACACTCGACTGCAGCGGGATTCGCCGGGCAGCTTAACCGGGCGACCGAGCAGTATGATCGTTGAGCCGCGTGCGCGAGGGCTGGTCGCGAATACGCGTAGTGTGCTGTGCAGGGTGCTCGCGGCAGCAAGCCTTTTCTGGATCCTCGCCTGCGGTGCTTATGCCCAGGAAGCCGGCTTCACAAATTCGACCGAACAAGCGTCAGTCCGCAGTGTAACCGGCGACAGTGTCATTGCCGGTTTACCGGGCGTGGCCCTGCAGCGTGCAACAGGGCCCGGGCTGCCGGTGCTGAGTATGACGCCTCGCAACGACGGCGGGCAGGATTACAGCGTGACGATTCAACTGCTAGCGCTGATGACGGCGCTAACGCTGTTGCCGTCGTTACTGTTAATGATGACCTCCTTCACCCGCATCATCATTGTTTTCGCCATTCTGCGGCAGGCTCTCGGCCTGCAGCAAACACCTTCCAACCAGATACTGTTGGGTCTCGCCCTGTTTCTCACGCTGTTTATCATGCGGCCGGTGTTCGAAACTGTTTATACCGATGCCGTGCAGCCCTATATGCAGGAGCAGCTGAGTTCCGTTGAGGCGGTGCAACGCGCTGCAGCGCCGGTGCACGAATTCATGCGCGCGCAGACGCGCGAAAGCGATATTGAATTGTTCACCCGCATCAGTCGCGGTGACCCGGTCGCCCAAGCACAGGATATTTCCTTTTTCGTGCTGGCGCCGGCCTTCATAACCAGTGAGTTGAAAACAGCGTTCCAGATCGGCTTTTTGCTGTTTATCCCATTCCTTGTGATCGACCTGGTGGTTGCCAGTGTACTGATGGCGATGGGCATGGTGATGCTGTCGCCAATTATTATTTCGCTGCCATTCAAAATCATGCTGTTTGTACTGGTGGATGGCTGGGCGATGGTTGTGGGCAGCCTCGCCGCGAGCTACGGGATATAGTATTTTGCCTTGCCCGATGGATAAGCACGGTGACGCCTGAAATAATCATGGAGATTTTTGGCCGGGCGCTTTTCCTGGTCGTAGTGCTTGTGGCGGCGATTATCTTGCCCAGCCTGCTGGTTGGCCTGATCGTCAGTGTTTTCCAGGCAGCGACACAAATTAACGAGCAGACCCTCAGCTTCCTGCCGCGCTTGCTGGCAACCTTGTTAACCGTTCTTTTGCTGGGCCCATGGATCCTGCAGGAATTGCTGGACCTGGCGCTGTACGTATTTGAAGCGGCCGCGATGGTCACGCACTGACACCGCGCCGGGCCCTGCCGTACCGATGAATATTGACCTCAACCAGCTCGTACAATCGGTCGGTCTTTTTTTTCTGCCCTTTGTGCGCATCGGTGCTTTTTTTGCGACCGTACCGATTGCCGGCAACCAGTTGGTACCAACAAGAGTGCGCCTGTTACTGGCTTTGGCGACCACCGCTCTGCTGATGCCCTCGATACCAACGCCAGCAGGTATTGCGCCATTTTCAGTTGAGATGTTTCTCCTGTTGCCCCAGCAGTTCCTGATCGGCGCGGCACTGGGCTTTTTCGTGCAGGTTTTTTTCCATATTTTTGTGCTGGCCGGGCAAATGATCGCCATGCAAATGGGCCTGGGCTTCGCCTCAATGGTCGATCCCACCAATGGTGTCTCGGTAGCGGTGGTCAGCCAGTTTTACGTGGTACTGGTTACCATGCTGTTTTTGGCTTTTAACGGGCACCTGGTTGTTATTGAAGTGATGTCGCAGAGTTTCTGGTTGCTTCCTGTGGGTTCAGCCTCGCTGCCCGGCGACGGCATGTACGGACTTGTAATGGCAGGCAGCTGGATGTTTGCTTCCGCCTTGCTGCTGGCACTGCCGGGTGTCACTGCGATACTGATCGTCAATTTTGCCTTTGGCGTAATGACCCGGGCCGCACCGCAGCTCAATATATTTTCACTGGGTTTTCCCTTCACTATGGTTTTCGGTATCTTTATCCTCTGGGTGGCGCTGGGCGGCTTTATGCCGCAATACCAGAACCTCAGCGCAGAAACTTTTCGTATTCTCCGTGAAATAATGGGCGCATAACGTACAACATGCAGGCGATCCGGGCTAACCGGCGTTTCAGTAGTAAAATGGCCGAGTCACACAATGATTAAGTTATCGGGCACTATCGAATGCTAAAGCTGCGTGATTTGCAATACCTCACGGCTATCGCCGAACACAAGCATTTTGGCCGCGCTGCGCAGGCCTGTTGTGTCAGCCAGCCCACGCTGAGTGCGCAGATCATGAAGCTGGAAGAGCAGCTGGATTTAAAGCTCTTCGAGCGTCATCGTCGCGGCATATTGTTAACCCCGGCTGGCGCAAACCTGGTAGCGGATGCGCAGCGAATTCTCGCAGCAGTTGGTGAATTCGAACGCCACGCCGCCGCCTTGAAGGATCCGCTGTCCGGCGATCTGCATATTGGGCTGATTCCAACGCTGGCGCCGTATTTACTGCCTCACATCATGCGGCCGATGGTCGAAGCATTGCCGCGGATCAGTTTTTTCCTTTACGAAAAACGAACGAGTGAATTGCTTGCCGGGCTGGATGCCGGCGAACTGGACATGCTGGTTTTGCCGTGGCTCGATGAAATGCAGGATTTTGAACGCTACGACCTTTTCAGTGAGGATTTATTGCTAGCTGCGCACTGCTCGCATCCGCTTGCACAGGCAGCGAGCTGTTCGCTTGAGAGCCTGCGCGGAACAACGGTATTGAATCTCGAAGACGGGCATTGTCTGCGCGACCAGGCACTGGATTTTTGCTCCGCCAGCGGTGGTGCTGATGATGAGCGATTCCAGGCTACCAGCCTCGAGACGCTGCGGCATATGGTTGCAGGCAAAATGGGCATTACGCTGTTGCCGAAGCTGGCCACGATGTATGCGAGTGGTGAAGACGAATTGCGTTATGTGCCTTTTAATGCCCCGGTACCATGCCGCGATATCGTATTGTTGACGCGGCCTAACTACACAAGGGCAGCGACGGTAAACCGCATAGTCGAAGTTATTCGCAGTACCATGCGGCAGGTACTTGCTTAGGCCGCACCATAGCTGCCGCTAGCGCAGGAATCGATTGCGCAGTTGTGCTCGCATAGCATCATCCACCCCCATTGCCTGTAAAAGGAAATTTTCGGTGTCACCCCATTGGCTGTCGATCGCATTGAACGCAGCGGACAGGTACTCGGGTTGTGTGTCGAGTACTGGCAGCAGACGCTCGTTGATCGTGTGCAGCCAGTCGTCCTGCCCGAACCGCTCGCGTATATTTTGTATTTCGCGCTCTGGCACGAAATACTTTTTCGTGAGCAGGTAATCCTGCAGGATCGTATCGCGTTCAACGTCAAGACAGCTGAGCAACATTGCCGCGCCGAAACCGGTACGGTCTTTCCCTGCTGTGCAATGGAAAAGCAGCGCCTGGTCATCCTCGAGCTCCAGGGCAGACTCCAGCAGGCGGATAAACGGCGCGCGGTGTTCCAGCACAAACGCCCGGTTAATGTCTGTCATCAGATCGAAGGCGGCCTGCTGGTTTTCGCTTTCCTGTCCCAGCACTCGTTGCAGGAATCCGGTATGGCTGCCTGCACCGACGGGTATTTCCAGAACGCGAATGTCAAGTTGGTCGGGCACAAGCGTGGGTTCAAGGCGCCTTTCATCCTCACGCCTGAAATCGCAAATCAGCGCAATGTTCCGTTCGGCCAGTTGTTGCCAGTCAGAAGGGCTGAGATAGGCCAGTGTACCTGAGCGAAAGAGCCGTCCCTCTGCAACTCGTCTGCCACAGCGACTGCTGTAGCCTCCGAGATCGCGGAAATTTGGTGTACCTTCGAGCGGGACGTGCTGGTTCTGCATAGTGATATCCGAATTGAAAAAAATTTTGTGGCAGCGGCGCATTATAAGTGCCAGGTCGGGATAATTTGCTTTTAATTTTATGATGTTCGGGCAGCAGTAATGTTGCGCGTTATAATGTCAAAACGCCAGTAGAGTGGGCTAATTCCCGCGACGATTGCTGGCAGGGGGTAACGCGATGAGAGCCATATTTCTTATTCCAGCGCATGGCGAGCGCTCTTGCGCAATAGGTATTTTGCTATGTTTGTGCGCCAGCCTGCCGGCAAGCTTCGCCTGTGCGGAAGGGCGCGGCGGCCTTGATACCACGATCGACCAGCGCGGCTGGCAGGAATTCTGGGAGCGCGCGACCAGTGTGCGTTATCCGCGGCATGATGAAAATTTTATCCAGGGGAAAAAGATATTCCTCGGCCAGGCGGGGAAGCAGCGCATTCAATTTTGCCTGGCTGAAGACGCCAATGCGCCCCGTGTGCCGCTGTCACGCGAATCGCTCAAGCGCTATCGAAAAATGCCGGTTACGGATTTCGTGAAGTCCCTGTACGACTGTGACGATCCTCAGGTACATGCGCTGAAAAAATTTCCGCCTGAACAAGGGGGCCTTATTGTTTACTACCTGCATCGACAATACAAATTACGTTTGCAGCAAAACGCCCGGACGGAAAAGCGTAACAAATAAAGTATCAATCAGGTACGGGCTTTAATGGTGCAGCACTGGCGGGCCGCGGCTGGAGGGCTGGTAGTGCGGCGACGCTAAGTGCAAATATTACGATTCATTGTTAACGAAGGAGATACAGGATGGAACAGGTAGCACTGGTTACACTATTAATGGGAATTCAATGTATTTACTTTTCCATGCAGGTGGGCAAGGCAAGGGGCACCTATAACATTCAGGCGCCTGCGACAACCGGTCACGAGATGTTCGAGCGTGTTAATCGCGTACACCAGAATACGCTGGAGATGATGATGGTAGCCTTGCCCGCGATGTGGGTGAGCGGTTATTACCTTAACTGGAGTTTCGCCGCCTTGCTCGGTGTTGTCTTTATCGTTGGTCGCTTCGTTTACGCTGCCGGATACCTTCGCGCGCCTGACAAGCGTGGCAAGGGCACCATTATCGGTTTTCTCGCGACGGTAGTAATGATCATCGGCGGCTTGTGGGGTGTGCTCGAAAGCTGGTTGTTCTAGAAAGCCGCGCTACTTGCCGCGCGCTATTTAATGTGGTTTTGCCGGAGTAAAACCTTATAACTATTTGATTATATTAATTTAACAAGCACCGAATTTCCTGCCGACAGTGAGAATTGCCTCACACCGGCCACTGCTAAGCTTTAGTTGGGAAAGCTAATTACAACGTCGTACAACCAACTGGTAGTGGCATGCTGTTCAAGTCTCTTCGCGAGCGGATTCTCGTCTTTTTTTCGTTACTGATCATCGGCATGCAGCTGGTGTCGTTTGCAGTCGTGACTTCTACGTCTCGTGATGCTGAGACCCGGCAACTGGAGCTGCGCGCTGCCGAGCATGAAAGAGTTGTTGCCGGCATTCTCGAGGCTGAATATACGAAGATGGAGTCGACACTGTATTCGGCGGCAGTGGCACATGTTGGCAAGCTGTGGGGAAGCGAACCAGACCTGTTCGAGCGCCCGGGCGCAGCATTGCGGTTATCCAGCGAGAGGCAACCTGCCGGATCCTTGCTCTTATACAGTAATTCTTCGGGAGCTACCTGGTATGCGCCGCAGCAAACGGATCTGCTTCCGGTGCAACAGGAAATGCTCGCGAAACTGCCTATCGGCACAGGTAGCGGGCTGCAGCGCAGCGCTTTTCTGTTCGGGCAAAAGTATTATCTTCTGGCCTCACTTTCGGGCTCCAGGGTGTTTGGCAATCTACCCGAAAATGCGATGGATGGAACGCTGGCAATCGCGGTACCGTTTGAGCAATCGGTTGTCGCAAGTGTAAAAAGGACGCTGGGTCTTGAGCTGCAGGCTGGCGGGAAATCTCAAACCAATGTCGTGCTGACGCCGCTGCAGCCGGAAGCCATGCCGGAAGGTATACTTCGCGCAGTACCGCTGGCGCTGAAAGGGCGCGACAATGGCATCGAGGCCAAATTGCAGCGCCAGAAAAACGTATTGATGTTGCTGATGGCGGCAGCTTTGCTGCTTACCCTCATGGGAGGCTATGCACTGGCCGACGAGCTTACCCGCCCACTTAAGCTGCTTACGCAAAAGGCTGCGCAAATAAAATCGGGCGACTACAGTTTGCCCGCCGAGAAATTCCAGCAAGATGAAATTGGACAGCTGGCAAGCACACTGTCGCACATGTGCGAGACGATTGCCGAGCGGGAGCAGAAGATTATCGGGCTGGCCTACGCCGATTCACTCACGGGCTTGCCAAACCGTGCCTTGTTTGAAGACCGCCTGAATCAGGCGGTTAGTCAAAACAAGCGCTCTGGCGGCAATTTTTCTGTCGTGTTGATGGATCTCGACCGCTTCAAGTACATCAACGATGTGCTGGGCCACGAGGCTGGCGATTTCGTCCTGTGTGAAGTGGCCAGGCGGCTGGAAAGTGTACTGAGGGAGTCCGACACGGTAGCGCGATTGGGTGGAGATGAGTTTGCTATGTTACTTGCCGGCGGCAGCGAATATCACGTGCAGGCGGCGATTAATAAGATCATGGATGTTTTCGACGAGCCGGTTACCCTTAACAGCCAGTCACTTGATGTTGCATGTAGTCTTGGAGTTGCCAGTTTTCCTGCGCATGGAGAAGATCCCAGCCTGTTGCTGCGTCGTGCTGATATGGCTATGTACGCTGCCAAGCGATTCAATGCGGGTTTTTCGTATTACACGCCTGAGTGTGATCAACACCAGGAGCAACATCTTTCGCTGCTCGGTGATATTAAACGGGCGGTGGAGAATGATGAGCTGCAGCTTTTTTACCAGCCCAAAATTGACCTTGCTTGCGATAAATATATTGCCGTCGAGACGCTTTTGCGTTGGCAGCATCCAAGGCAGGGGCTGGTGCCGCCTCAGGAATTCATACCGTTTGCCGAGCATACGGGCGCGATTCGCCTGATCACTCGCTGGTTAATCGATCGTGCGATAAAGCAATGTGGGCAGTGGCTCGGCGATGACCTGGTCGTGCAGATGTCGCTGAATATTTCTGCAAGAGACCTGATTGATCCGGATTTTCCCGCGCTTGTAAGCAAAGCGCTTCAGGATAATAAAGTTCCTGCAGAGTTGATTTGCCTGGAGATCACTGAAAGCGCCTTGATGCAGGATCCTGCGAAAGCGCGTCGAACGCTGGATGTATTGACGTCGATGGGTGTAAAAATATCCATCGACGATTATGGTACCGGCTATAGCTCGCTGGCTTATGTGAAAAACCTGCCGGTCAAGGAACTGAAGATCGACCGTGAATTCGTAAGCAATATGTTGCATAACGCTGAAGATAACGCGATCGTCAAATCGACAATTGAGTTGGGACATAACCTGGGCATGCGCGTGGTGGCAGAAGGTATCGAGAACGCCGGGGAAATGGCGTTGCTGAAAAGCTACGGCTGCGACCAGGGCCAGGGGTTTTTGATCAGCCATGCGCTCAGCGCAGCAGAACTCGAGCGTTGGTACCGACAGCGCAGTCTCGATTCCCTGTTCGGTGACGCATCGTTGCCAGAAGAACTACCTGCAGCAGCAGACGAAGCTGCGAACACCACGGGTCGACGCAGTGGAGCCTCTTGACGAGTATTCCGTGCAATGCCCGTATTGCGGTGAAACCATCCTGATCCTGCTCGATGTTTCACAGGGCGACAGTGAGTTTATCGAAGATTGCAGTGTGTGCTGCAGGCCTATTGAGTTTGCGGTCTATGCAGACGGTGAAGGGGCGACTCAGCTCTCGGTGCATCGAGACGACGATTAAACGCTGAAGATCGGCCGGAATGACCCTGGATACTGTATGGCCTGTCAGGGCCGGCGTAACAGGCATCTCAGTCAGTTTGTCGGCTGTATCTCAATTCTCGGCCAGTAAAGCCCGTTTGCGGCTAATCGCTGCACCGGGTTTCAGCGCTTTATTATACTTCTCCTAACAATCGATAACAGGTTGGCAGCAGCGCATCATGCGGATGACAAAAGCACCTGCCGCCTGAACAGCCAGCGTACACTACGGGCGTAAGTCCGGGACCATTGGGATGTCATTCGGCTTAAAGCAGACAAGCTACGAGGCGGTTCTCTACGTCAGTCGCAAAAAAGTGTTGAAAGAGATGCTGTACAGCGAATTTGAAGCTGTGCTCGACGGCGTCGTTTGCGAATCTGATTACCGCGATCAAACCTGTCACGCTGTCTATCTCAAGATAGACATGCGGCTCAATATACTTTCCGCAGTTTTCTTTTGTATTGATTTCGACCGTGACGGTAACGCAGATCGTCGCTGGAATTTGCCGCTGGCGCAGATATCAGATTCTGCGACCGTGGTTACTGAGCTTAATGGGCAAGGCGTACGCATCTCTTGTCGCAGCCGCTGTCGTATTGCCGCCCAACAGGAGCGCTTGTGGGAGCCCGATTTGGGGCCCGATAGCAAAATGCTGTCGATGCTGGCCTCCTGCGTGAAAGCGAACCGGCTCGGATTAATTGTCGAAGAGGGCGCGCTGGACGCAACATCGGCATTGCCTACAACGGGCGCAAGTTCGGCATCCATGCGAACAGGTCCGGGCCAGAATGCCGGGCAGTACGCGACCGGCGCTGCATACGAAAAAGCAGTAGCCAGTGAGCAGCGTCACGACAATGAGCTCAGGCGGCTTAACGAAAACATCAATAAGCAGCGGCTTTATATTTCCAGCCTGAAAGGCAGGCAGGAAGAGGCGCTTGAAAATTCGCGTACGCAGCACGAGCGCGAAAAGGAATCGTTGTTATTGCAGCTGGAGGAAGCCTGCAGCACGCTTAAATCGCTGCAGGTCCGCAATCGCGAATTGCAACAGGAATTACAGGACTCCAGCAAGCAATCTGACCGGCAGCGCGCGGCATTTGAAAAGCAGGTTTCAGTCGGCGTGAACAGGCAGGGCCTGGATTTTGCCGAGATGCAGAAACAGTTTCGCAGCGAGTTACAGCAAAAGCTGATTGAACAGACCAGCGAACTGAAAGCCAGGCTTGATATGCGGGATGTCGAAGCGCATTACCGCGACGAACAGATCAAGAATCTCAAGGCGCAGTTGCAGGAAAAGGCGTCTGCTGCCGGAGCCCTCAATGCGGGTAGTGGTGTGGCAGTTGAAAAAACAGCGCTGCGAGATACCGTTATCGAGCTCGATTCACTGGGCGTCAACTTTGTATTGACGATTCCGGCAATAAGACCAATTAACATCGCTGCAGCGGACGTCGACGCATTTTGTGCAGATCCTGAGGGGTTTGTCGCCGACAGGCTGGGAATAGAAAAACCGATCTACTGCGCCTGGATCGCCCATGCCCGCAACCCTGTATGTGCGGCCGCTATCACGGATGACTGTAATTGTGGTGCACGCCTGGAAATTTCGCATCCTCGTGAATTCGTACCCGATCATAGCGATCGTTGCAAGGATCACCAGAATAACGATCTACAGCAGCAACCGTCTGAAGTTCGGCATTAATGATAACTGGAGTCAACACCATGGAAACTGGCGAGCCCTGGAGCCAACTGCTGGAGAACGGCGTGCAGCCACGGCAGGATATCCTGGCAAATTTTGTACCGATGACTGACCTGTCTGCAACACACCTGGGTAGCCTGGCGCGTATCTCGAGACTGGTTACGCTACATGGATCGCAAACAATTGGCGACCAGGCCTTGCTGGATCGCTACTATGTATACCTGGTGAATGGCGATATTGTCGTCACTTATTGTGTTACCGGCCAGCGCGTCGCTTACTCGGCGGCCAATTTTGGCATGCTCTCAATCGGTGACTTCATTGAAAACGTGCGTGAGCTTGTGGCTGCTTCCGACGCGCAGCTGCTGGTCGTCGATCGTGATGAGCTTGATGCCATGCTCTGCTGGGACCAGGTTGCCAAGTCACTGTCGCTGGAGCTGAACGCCGGTCGTGAGTACGATGAAGACCGGGAATGGCTGAACACCTTGCTGTCTTCCAACCTGTTTCATCGCATCCCTCCTTACAATATTCGCCAGGTAGTCGACAAGTTTGTACCGCGCGTTGTGCAGACTGGCGAAGTCGTTGTGCGCGAGGGCGAGCCCGGTGAAGAATGTTTTATTATCAAAGAGGGTCGTGCTGCGGTGACGCGCACAGTGACCGACGGGGAGGCGCCCGAGTTGCTGGCGATGCTGCAAGCGGGTCAATGTTTTGGTGAGGAAGCGTTGGCCTGCGACGCTTGCCGCAACGCCACGGTCACGATGGAAAGCAACGGCGTTTTGATGGCATTAAACAAGGCCGATTTCGCCGCCCTGATGCGGGAACCGGTTGTTGAAGGAATTTCTGAAGGTGAAGCCATAGCGCTCGTAGCGGAGGGAAAGGCTGCCTGGCTGGATGTCCGCTCACAGCAGGAATATGATCACGATCATCGCAGCAATGCGTTTCACTTGCCGCTGCACCTGATGTCGATCAAGACACGGTTGATGAATAATAAAAGCAGGTATGTGGCCTACTGCTCGACGGGTCGAAGAGCCACAACAGCAGCGAGCCTGCTGCAACAGCAGGGTTTCGATGTATTACCGGTGCTCGCCGATCGTTATTGATATTTCATTTTAGGCCTTGCCCTGGCGCTAAACCATTTCTCCCGGATCAGACCGGACACCTGCCGACGTGCATGCCGGACATTTTGGCAAGCGCTGCCTCCGTGCTACTATCTCCCGCGCTGTGCCTCGATTGATCGGGTCTGGCAGGTGCACACTTTGTTTTGCATTTGTACAAAAAATGTTAACGGGAAACGGTAGCCACACAGTTCGCAAGCAGCGCAGAGGCCTGAATTTTTCCAATGAAGTCCCATTTCAGAAATATCGGGCTGATCGGCCGTGTCGACAGCGACGCGGTAGTCCGATCGGTGCGCCAGTTGGTCGACCTGCTCGAGCAGCACCATCTCAAGGTAATTCTTGAAGAGGAAACGTCGCGTGCGCTCAGCCAGCATCAGCTCCAGGTAGCCAGTCGCAAATCTATCGGCGAAGCCTGCGACCTGGTTATTGTGGTCGGTGGCGACGGCAGTTTGCTCGGCGCGGCGCGCGACCTCGCCCGGCATGACGTGCCAGTGCTGGGCATCAACCGCGGCAAGCTCGGATTCCTCACCGACATTGCGGCCGCCAATGTGGAAGAGGGCGTCAGCAAAGTGCTGGCAGGCGAGTACCGTGAGGAAGAGCGGTTCCTGCTCAATATGCAACTAAAGCGCGATGACGCGATAATCGAGGGCTCGCTTGCCTTCAACGATGTGGTGCTGCACAGCGGCCAGGCGCCGAAAATGCTCAATTTCGAATTGCACATTGAAGGCGAGTTCGTTTACTCCCAGCGTTCCGACGGTCTCATTGTGTCGTCGCCCACCGGTTCCACCGCCTATTCGTTGTCTGGTGGCGGGCCGATCATGCACCCGCGCCTGAATGCAATCGTGCTGGTGCCCATGTTTCCGCATACCCTTAGCAGTCGTCCGCTGGTGATCGATGGAAACAGTGAGATCAAGATTATCATTGCCGATAACAACCCCGAAAACCCACGCGTGAGCTGTGACGGCCAGGTCAACATCAGCGCGCGGCCAGGTGATGTCCTGTACATTCACAAAAGCGCAAAGCGGATTACCCTGCTGCATCCCAAGGGGCACGGATTTTATGCGACCTGTCGCAACAAACTGGGCTGGGGTTCGCAATTCATTGGTAACTGATGCGCCTGTTTGTGAATATCGTTCTGGCAAATATCTTTGCAGCCAAAATCATCCTTGCGGATATCAGCGCGACTCACTTTTTGTTAACGGGGTGCTAGCTTGACGGATCTGGTCCGCATTGTTGAGGCGCCGCTTGAACAGAACCTGAAACCCCTGTCTGTGTACTGGGCGCAACAGGGGATGCCGCATCGCATCTTTGAAGATGCGGGTGTTCAGGTTGTGCTGGCGCCGAACGAGAACCACGCAGCGCAAATGCGCGAGCAGTTCACCGCCTTCTGCGCTGGCGACTTGCAGATTACGCTCAGTAAAAAACCCCCGCTCGCAAAGCCTTCAGTTGCAAAATATTTTGCCCGGTTCCCGGTCACGATAATATTGTTTGCCTTGAGCATCGCCGGCTTCCTGCTGGTTTACTTTCACGTGCAGTCGATAGTCGACTTGCTCGTCATCCAGGGTACCGATGGCGGTTTGCTGAGTCGCCAGCTAGACGTCCCGGTACGTATTGCTACCGAGGAATACCTCGCCCATGGCCAGTACTGGCGCCTGCTGACACCAATATTCCTGCATTTTGGCTGGGTTCATATCACCTTCAATATGCTCTGGCTGTGGGAGTTGGGCAGGCGTATTGAACTGCAGGGCGGTTCACTGCATCTTCTCAGCGTGGTCTGTTTTGTGGGTATAGCATCGAACCTGTACCAGGCTGCCAGCACGCCGCTGGCCACCTTTGGCGGTATGTCCGGCGTGATCTACGGCTTGCTGGGATATTGCGGCGTCTTTACAATCATCAATCCGCAGCGTGCGCTGCACCTGCCGGTGGGTATTTACCTGTTAATGCTGGTTAGCCTGCTGATCGGCTTCTCCGGCTTGCTGGATTTCGTTGCGAAGATGGCCAATATCGCGCACCTCGTCGGGCTGGTGTTTGGCGTGCTGATAGCCATCCCCAGCGCGTTGATGTCCAGGGTAAAGCCTGCGCAGGGGTAAAATATTTTAAAGGACAGGAAAATGGCTGAAGAATCCTTCGCAGCGCGCGCTATTGCATTGTCGCCAGAGCAATACGCAAGTTTCAGGCAGGCAGTGGAAACAGGCAAGTGGCCGGACGGCAAGCCAGTGGAAAGTACACAGCGAGAATTAATGCTGCAGGCGATTATTCTCTACGAAACGAAAAATATCCCGGCCGAGAATCGGAGCGGCTATGTGCCAGACAGGTGCGCTGACGCAACTGCCGCCGACAAAGAAAGCGCGACCGTTGCAGATAAGATAATCGCCTCGTCCCGTTCGCGCCAGCATTAGTCCGGACGCTGAAATTATGACCCGGACCAGCGGTGCGCTCAGGAAGATGCAGGCAGAGATCGCGGATACGCCTGGCGCTGTCGCGCAGTATTCTCTGGTGCTCGACGAACAATTGCTGCCGCTCAATGAGCGCATCGGCAACTCCGTTATGTTGCGCTACGAAGGCGTAATTAATTGCATCCACTGTGGGCGTAAAACCAGTAAAAGTTTTAACCAGGGTTATTGTTACCCCTGCTTTAGATCTTTGGCGCGTTGCGACCAGTGCATCGTGAGTCCCGAGAAATGCCATTATCACCTGGGTACCTGCCGTGAGCCTGAATGGGCAGATAATTTCTGCATGCGGGATCACTACGTTTATCTTGCCAATTCGTCGGGTGTGAAGGTGGGTATTACGCGCGGCAACCAGATTCCAACGCGCTGGCTAGACCAGGGCGCTACGCAGGCGCTGCCATTGTTTCGTGTGCAGTCGCGCCGGATCGCAGGCCTGCTGGAAACAGCTTGCAAGGCGCACGTTGCAGACAAGACCAACTGGCGCGCAATGCTGAAAGGCGATCCAGAGCCGGTCGATTTACTGGCCGAGGCTGATGTGCTTGTTACATCTGTTAATGCAGATATCGACGCCTTGCGCGACGAGTTTGGCATTCAGTCGGTCACCGCGTTGAGCGATGTGACGCCCGTTTGTATCACCTATCCGGTTGACCGATATCCCACCAGGCTGGTTTCGCACAACTTTGATAAGGAGCCGGAGGTGGCAGGGGTGCTGCAGGGCATCAAGGGGCAGTACCTGATCTTTGATACTGGCGTGATCAATATGCGCAAGTACGGTGGCTACCGGGTTAGTGTAGATTTTTCCTGAGCCCGCATCCGCATGCTATAGCCGGGATTAATAATGCAGTAACGCCAATCAACTGACGAGGATAACAAGTGGCCGATATTCGAGCGCAAACAGACACCGATGCAGCCAAACAGCAGCAACCGTTGGCGACCTACCGCGCTGACTACACGCCGCCGGACTACCTGGTCGAATCGGTCCGTTTGGCGATCGATTTGTACGAGGGCAGGACGACGGTCAGCAATACGATGCGGATCGTTCGTAACCCTCGCTCAGGCCACGAGGCAAAATCTTCCCCGCTACGTCTCGACGGCGAACAGCTGGAATTGCTGGCAGTCGAACTGGATGGCAAGGTGCTGGCTGAAGCTGACTACGAAGTCGATGAGTGCAGCCTCACCATCCTGCGCACACCAGAAAATTTCGAGCTGCGCGTAGTATGCGAGATCAACCCTGCGACCAATCTGGCGCTGGAGGGGCTTTACATGTCGGATGGCATGTATTGTACCCAGTGCGAGGCTGAAGGATTTCGTCGTATCACCTATTACCTGGATCGCCCCGATGTGATGAGTGTGTTCACGACACGCATCAGCGCCGACAAAAGCCGCTTCCCGGTGTTGCTTGCCAACGGTAACAGGACGGGTGAGGGAGCACTGGAGGGTGGCAGGCACTGGGTGGAATGGCACGACCCGTTTAAAAAACCTTGTTACCTGTTTGCCATGGTGGCGGGTGACCTGGCGCTGCTCGAGGACAGCTTTACCACCATGTACGGTCGTGAAGTCGTGCTGCAAATCTACATTGAAGAAAAAGACCTGGCCAAATGCGATCACGCGATGCAGTCACTGAAGCATGCAATGCGCTGGGACGAAAAAGTCTACGGTCGCGAATACGATCTCGACCTGTACATGATCGTAGCAGTCGACTTTTTCAACATGGGCGCAATGGAGAACAAGGGGCTCAATATTTTCAATACTTCCTGCGTGCTGGCCGAACAAAAAACCCAGACCGATGCAGCATTCCAGCGCGTGGAAGCCGTCATTGCACACGAGTATTTTCACAACTGGTCGGGCAACCGGGTGACCTGCCGCGACTGGTTCCAGTTAAGCCTGAAGGAAGGTTTCACCGTCTATCGCGATGCCTGCTTTTCTGCCGATATGAATTCACCAACGGTCAAGCGCATCGAGGAAGTCAGCCTGTTGCGATCCGCGCAGTTTGCCGAAGACGCAGGGCCCATGGCTCATCCGGTGCGACCGGACTCCTATATCGAGATATCCAACTTTTACACGCTGACGATCTACGAGAAAGGCGCGGAGGTGATCCGCATGATGCAGAAGCTGCTCGGCGCGGCCAATTTCCGCCGCGGCAGCGATCTGTACTTCGAGCGCCATGATGGCCAGGCGGTGACCTGTGAGGATTTCGTACTGGCAATGGAAGCGGCCAGTGGTTTTGACCTCGATCAGTTCAGGCGCTGGTATTCGCAGGCGGGCACGCCCGTGCTTGATGTCGAGGACCACTGGGATGCAGCGCAGGGCCGCTACCAGGTCACTATCCGCCAGCATTGTCCTGCAACACCCGGTCAGCATGACAAGCAACCGCTGCATATTCCGCTGGACATCGCCCTGTTAAACAGCGATGGCGTGATCGCAGGCAGCGAACAAATGCTTGAGCTGAAGGAAGCCAGGCAAACGTTCGTTTTCGACAATCTTGCAGAGCAACCAGTACCTTCTTTGCTGCGGGAATTCTCTGCACCGGTGAAGCTCAATTATGACTATAGCGACGAAGCACTGCTGTTACTGCTGCAACACGAGAGTGACGGTTTTACCCGTTGGGATGCCGGGCAGCGCTATATGCTCAACCTGGTCAAAGCGCATGTGATGGGTAACGAGCCGGTTACGGGTGAGTCAGGCCGGCAAAAAATCGCCGCACTCGCCGGCGCCTTGCGCGGTGAACTGCAGCTGGACAATCGCGGTGCCTGGCCACAAAGCTGGGATGCTGCGCTGGTCGCCTGCTTACTGGCAATTCCGGACTACAGCTATCTCGCTGAGCAGTTTGACGTGATAGATGCGCAGGCGATCGCAGCTGCAGTACGCGCTTTGCGTGCGCAGTTGGCTGAAGTTCTTAATAGCGAATTGCTGGCCGTGTATGCGGCGCTTGGAGAATCGCTTGCTCGATGCGGCAGCTACCAGCCGAACGCGACCCAGATCGCGTTACGCCGACTCAAGAATACCGCGCTCAGTTATTTGCTTGAGCGGCCGGAAGAATCGTTCGCGAGGCAGGCAATTAATCAGTTTGAACGCGCCGATAATATGACCGACCAGTACGCAGCGCTGTCCGCGCTGGTAAACGCCAATTCGGAACCGGCGAAAGTTGCTGCCAGCGATGCACTGCAAAAGTTTTACCAGCAATGGCAGCAGGAAAGCCTGGTCGTCAACCAATGGCTGAGTGTACAGGTGAGCTGCGACCAACCCGATGCGCTTGCCAATCTCCGTCGGTTGCAGCAGCATCCTGCCTACGACGCGTGCAATCCGAACAAGGTCAGGGCTTTGATAGGGGGCTTTTGCATGCGCAATTTCGCGCGCTTCCATGACCCGTCGGGCAAAGGTTACGATTTGCTTGCCGGTGAAGTGCTGCGCCTGGATCCGCTCAATCCACAGCTGGCTTCCCGTCTGCTCAGTCCTTTTGCACTCTGGCGGCGATTTTCCAGCCCGCAGCGTGAAATGATGCAGCAGTCGCTGCAAAGAATTGCTGCAGCGGATTTGTCAGCGGACGTTTTTGAGGTAGTATCGAAGACGCTGGCCGACCCTGGTCGGTAACTGCGCGCCCTAAAGGAGCTTTGTCGTGAGCGTTTCCCGATTTACCCTGCTGAAATTGATATTTGGTGGCGAGAAGTTACGCGAGGAGCGGCGCAGCGAATTG
>JBATGO010000127.1:0-6061 GCA_049665845.1 Pseudomonadales bacterium
TTGCTCCGTATCGGCGTCAACCGTAGACGCAGATTATATCTGTACACTGGCTATCATTCAGAACCAGTCTGCTTCGGTTTGCAGGGTCGTGTCGTCCAGCGCGCAAAGCAGGTCAGACCACGCATGAATTTTTGGCAGCTCGAATCGGTAGAAATACTTCAGCGCCTGCATTTTTCCACGATAAAAGTTTTCGTCATCGCGGTGCGGTGACGCTGCCAGACCGCGCTGCGCAGCCATACCCTGCTGCAACCAGATCCATGCCACCACAACGTTGCCAAACAACTCCAGGTATTTCACCGAGTTGGCCAGCGCCAGGTCGATACGCGCTTCGGCCATCGCGCCGAGCAGCGTATCGGTAGTATTCTGCACCACCTGCACGGCGGCACGCAGCTCATCAGCGTAAGCTGCGAGCTCCTTATCGGCACTCGCCTGCGTACAGCTTGCAGCGATTGCCTCGAGGCAGGCATGATAGCCGGCCATCTGCTTCATCGGTACCTTGCGGCCCAAAAGGTCCAGCGACTGAATGCCGTAGGTACCTTCGTGGATCGGGTTGAGGCGGTTGTCGCGATAGAACATCTCGACCGGGTGATCGTTTACATAACCTGCACCACCCAGCACCTGTATGGCGAGGCTGTTCGCGCGCGGACCGTATTCAGAGGGCCAGCTTTTGATAATCGGCGTGAGGAAATCCAGCAGCAGGCTGGCCTGTTGGCGCTGCGCTTCGGTGGGCGCAGTTTTTTCGTCATCGTTGAGCTGCGCGCCGTACAGGCACAGTGCGTAGGCACCCTCGGCAAAGGCTTTCTGCGCCAGCAACATGCGCTTCACGTCAGCATGCTCAATAATTGTAACCGGCGGCGAATGCGGGTCCTTGCACGATGGCAAGCGGCCCTGGCTGCGCTCTTTCGCATAATCAAGCGAATACTGGTAACCGGTTAATGCCGTGAGTGCCGCGCCGGTGCCCACCATGATGCGCGCCTCGTTCATCATGTGGAACATGTAGGCGAGGCCCTTGTTCTCTTCGCCGATCAGGTAGCCGACTGCACCCTCTTTTTCGCCGAAGCTCATTGCGCAGGACGTCTGTCCGCGGCCGCCCATTTTGTGAAACAGGCCGGCCAGCCACACATCGTTGCGCTCGCCGAGCGAGCCATCGTCATTGACCAGCAATTTCGGCACAAGAAATAGTGAAATGCCTTTGACGCCCTTGGGTGCACCCTTCACGCGCGCCAAAACGAGATGCACAATATTTTCGGCAAGCTCGTGATCGCCACCTGAAATATAAATCTTGCTGCCGCTGATGCGATAGCTGCCGTCTTCCGCGCGCTGCGCACTGGTGGTCAGGTCGGCAAGCCCGGAACCTGCGCCCGGTTCGGTCATGGCCATCGTGCCCATAAAGCGCCCGGCGCGCATCGGCGGCACCCACTTGTCGACCAGCTCCCTGCTGGCATGCGCTTCCAGCGTATTGCAGTTGGCCACGGTCAGGCCGATGTAGCCGATCGTGGTGCTGCCCGCAGCCGACAGGTAACCGTTGGCTGCGCTCGCAACAATAGTCGGCAACTGCATGCCACCACCTTCGTAATCGGCGGCGGGAAATGCAAGGCCGGCATCAATAATCGCGTCCAGCGCGGTCTTGATTTCCGGAATCATATGCACGCGCTTGCCATCAAAGGTCGGTTCGTTTTTATCCACCCTGGTGCGAATCGGCAACAGGTATTTTTCGGCTACGGTGCGCGCGGTGTCTATCGCCGCCTGAAAGGTTTCGCGGTTGTGATCGGCATAGCGTTCGCGGGCACAGAGCGCTTCTGCATCGAGAAATTCATAGAGCATGAATTCCAGGTCACGTTGGCTGAGAATGGGCGCTACCATTGGTTGATCACCTGTAATAACTGTTAAACGTTCTGCAACGAAATTCTTTCAGCGCTTGGCGTTGCGCTGTCGGCTGGCAAAAAACACGCGGCTAATACGAGGCTAGCACGAGGTTAACAAGCAGTTTTATGTCGTTTTTATACAACTTCGAAAAGCCCCGCCGCGCCCATACCGCCTCCGACACACATGGTAACGACAACATATTGAACGCCGCGACGCTTGCCTTCGATCAACGCGTGCATGACCATGCGCGCACCACTCATGCCATAGGGATGCCCGATGGAAATCGCGCCGCCATTCACGTTGAGGTTTTCCTGCGCAATACCCAGCTTGTCGCGGCAGTAGATCACCTGTACTGCGAAGGCTTCGTTGAGTTCCCACAGGCCAATATCATCCATCTTCAAGCCGTTGCGCTGCAGTAATTTCGGCACCGCGTAAATGGGTCCTATGCCCATCTCATCGGGCTCGCAACCGGCAACGGCCATACCGCGATAAATACCCAGCGGTTCGAGGTTGCGTTTGGACGCCAGCGCTGCGTCCATCATCACAACCGCCGCCGCGCCGTCAGAAAGCTGCGATGCATTGCCGGCGGTGACAAAGCCACCCTCTATAACGGGTTTAAGCCTGGCGAGATCGTCGGCGCTGGTTTGCGGACGGTTGCCCTCGTCTTTTTCCAGCGTGACTTCCTGCTCACTGCTCTGGCCGGTCTCCTTGTCCAGCAGCAGTTTGGTGGCGGTTACCGCAACAATTTCATCGTCAAACTTGCCCGCTGCCTGCGCTGCTGCAGTGCGCTGCTGTGAAGCCAGTGCGTATTCATCCTGCGCATCGCGCGAAATGTTATAGCGCTTCGCAACAACTTCGGCGGTTTGCAGCATCGGCATATAAGCGTCCGGCGCATGCGCCAGCACCAGCGGGTCGGCGGCGCGAAACAGGTTCATTTTATCGTTCTGCACCAGGCTGATCGACTCACAGCCGCCTGCCACAACGACCGGCGCACCATCCATCACGATCTGTTTGGCCGCCGTGGCGATCGTCATCAGGCCCGAAGAACACTGCCGGTCGATGGTCATGCCCGCTACGCTAACCGGCAAACCGGCGGCGAGCGCGACCTGCCGGGCAAAGTTGTTGCCCTGCGTGCCCTGTTGCAGCGCCGCGCCAATAATGCAGTCGTCGATTTCATCCGCATCGACGCCCGAGCGCGCAACCGCAGCTGCGACGGCATGCGAAGCCATGTTCGGTGCTTCGAGATTATTGAACGCACCGCGGTAGGCTTTGCCGATGGGTGTACGGGCGGCAGAGACGATAACAGCTTCTTTCATAGCGGTTGATCCTGTGTCAGAAAAGGATTGGTGCTCGCGGCAGCGTGCAGAAAAACGCAGGTTCACGGCGACGCGACGGGCCAGGGGAATCATTGCTCACAGGCGCGGGACTCGCCGGCTGGAACAGCCGGGCACTATAGCGCAATCGCCTGCTGTCGGTCTTAGGAAAGCATGCCAGAGAGGCAGGGCTTCGCGCCACGCTGTTTTCGCGCGGTACATAATATGATCAGAACAATGCGGGTGGCCGCGAGTCAGCCGATTCCAGCCAGGATTTGCTGCCTGAACTCCGAAGGCGTCTGCCCGTTCCAGGACTTGAACGCCGCTGAAAAAGTCGAGTGGTCTCCATAGCCGAGCAGGACAGCAATCTCGACCAGGTTCATGCGCTCGTCGCCGAGATATTTTTTTGCCAGGTCATTTTTGAGTTTCTGCACCAGCTGCTGGAAGTTGGTACCGCGTTCCTGCAAACGGCGCTGCAGGGTTCGCCGCGAGACCTCGAGCTCCTGTGCAACCATTTCAATCGAGAGTTCACCGCGTGGCAGCAGGCGCAAAATGCAGGCGTGCAGGGCCAGCTGCCAGGGGTCGGCCAGCATCCGGTCGGCGCGAAAATCGCGCTCGAACTCCTCAGCAACGCGACTGTACAGCCGCGTCGACACCTTGATCAGCGGGTAGCGCAACGCCGCGCGATCGTAATGCAGCGCGGTGCGCGGCTGTTCGAAATAAAGGGCGCTGCCCAGCATCGAATGCAGCAGGCTTGTGTCCTGCGGCTTCCGGTAGCTGATATCCACCCGCAAGGGGCGCAGCGGCAGCAGGCAATAACTGGCCAGCAGCAACGCTGTTGCAGATAACCAGCCATCTGTGATCGGACAGCGCGCGGCATCGGGCGGCTGCAGTGGATGCCAGACCAGCGCAAAACTGTTGGGATCATTTTGCAGGCGCACCGAACCTATATCGCCAAACAGCGCGGAGATACTCGGTACCATATTCAGCCAGTCCTTGAGCGTATGGCCCACCGATGCAAGGTACAGCGACAGGTGCATGTCTTCGATATAGTTGATGCGGCCAAACAGCAGGCCGATATCCGGTTTGTCGATGCTGGCGCGCACCAGTTCCATCAGGCGATAGTACCTGCCGACGGGGATACTGGCGCTGGGCACGGCCAGCAGGCTTGTGTCGATCGCTGCTTTTGCAGCGAGTTCATTACTGTTCGCGCCGAGTTCGTCGACGAGTCGCAGTAACGCGGCAATAACCTTGGCGTGCACAAAACCCGCTGATGTCGCGGAGGTATTCATGCGCTGGCGGTTTCGTCTGCCTCGATCGATACCAGCAAATCATCGGCAACGACCTGCGCGGCAGCACACACAGCCACTTCGCTGATGGTGCCGGCACCCGCCACCAGCAATTGCGGCGTCGCGCCGGCCGCGGCTCGCCGGAATCCACGGACACCAACAATGCGCAAGGTTTTTTTTGTCATACTGCTCTCCGGATAGCCGCCCTGCGAGCGATCGACGGGCTGATGACGGGCCAATACAGTGCCGTGAACTTACTCTAAATGACGGTTAAAATCCATCGCACTACCGACGGCCCGGTGCCGTAAAAAAACTGCCTCCAGGCAAAGGAAAACAAATTCATTATGTCTATCGCAGAAAATACACCCGTTATTGTTGCTGTCGGCGACGTTGTCGAAGCCGTCCCCGCAGACCTTGCCAGCGCTTCGTCGCCCGTAGCGCTCGCGGCGCGTGCCGCGCAATGTGCGCTGGATGACGCCGGCATTGGCGCGACAGATATCGATGTGATCGCAACCGTGCGCACCATGGCCGACTCGACCCCAATAATGCCATCGCCGTTTGGCACCAGCAGCAAACCGCCGCGCTCAGTTGCAGCACGCATTGCAGCAAACCCGACGCTCGCCATTCATACAGCCAGCGGCGGGCAGACGCCGCAAGCACTGGTGAATGAATTTTCCGCGCGACTTGCCGATGGCGAATGCAACATGGTTTTGCTCTGTGGCGCGGAAGCGACTGCCAATAGCAAGGCCGCACTACGCGCAGGCATTGCACTGGACTGGCACGAAAATCCTTCCGGCGAAATGGAGGACCGCGGCATGGGCCTGGACGGCATGGTTGGGATCAAGGAAATCACCCATGGCCTGATGATGCCGACCACGCAATACGCGGTTACCGAAAATGCGCGCCGCGCCAATCTTGGCCTTGCGCCCGATACCTATGCGATGCGTATGGGCAAATTGCTTGCGCCATTTTCGGCAATTGCCAATGCTAACGAATTCGCCATGTTTCGGGAAACGCTCAGCGCCAAACAAATCGCAACAGTCGACGAAAAAAATGGCTACGTCGATTATCCCTACACACGGCACATGGTTGCAAAAGACAGCGTTAACCAGGGCGCCGCAGTTTTGATGACCACGACGGGTAAAGCACGTGAACTGGGTATTGCCGAAGACAAGTGGATTTTCCTGCACGCCTACAGCGAAAGCAAAGAGCTTCCGCTGCTTGAACGGGAAAATCTCGGTGCATCCAAAGCGTTAAAGCTCGCTTACCAGCAGGCCTTGCAGCAGAGCGGGCTCGACGCAAGGCAAATAGAATTTTTTGATATTTACAGTTGCTTTCCGATAGTGGTTGAGCTCGCGCGCGAAGCGCTGGGTTTGCAGGATAGCGATGTTTCATTGAGCCAAACCGGCGGGCTCGCTTTTTTCGGCGGGCCAGGTAACAACTATGCGATGCACAGCATTACCCACGTGGTTCGCGCGCTGCGCAAAAGACCTGCGGCATTTGGCCTGGTAGGCGCCAATGGCGGCATGCTCAGCAAGCATGCGGTTGGTATCTATTCTGCGCAACCCGGCTGGCGACGCTGTAGCTCCCGCA
>JBATGO010000128.1:0-1802 GCA_049665845.1 Pseudomonadales bacterium
CGCGTTGATCTTGCAACAGCTGCACTCGCAAATTGCGCTGGTGGAAGATATCAGCCAATACCTCGCAACTGGCGGGGGCAAGCGCGTGCGACCGCTGGTCGTGCTGCTGGTCGCCTCTGCGCTGGACGATGCGGACGACCCGCGCCAGATCCAGCTCGCAACGGCGATCGAATTTCTGCACACCGCAACATTGTTGCACGACGACGTGGTCGACGTGTCCATGTTGCGTCGTGGCAGGCCCACGGCCAACGCCAACTGGGGCAATGCGCCCAGCGTGCTGGTCGGCGACTTTGTTTACAGTCGCGCCTTCCAGTTAATGGTGGCGGTAGGCGACCTGGCTGTGATGGGCGTGCTCAGCGATACCACGGTGAAAATCGCCGAGGGGGAAGTCCAGCAACTCGCCGAAATCGGCAACCTGCAGCTCGATGAAAAAACTTACTACGACGTGATCGAACGCAAAACCGCGCAGCTTTTCGCCGGCGCCTGCGAATCGGCCGCGCTGGTAGCCGGCGCTAATGACAACGTTGCAGAGGCGATGCGCCACTACGGCAGGCACCTCGGGCTGGCCTTCCAGCTGGTCGACGACTATCTCGACTATGCCGGCGAGGCCGACAAACTGGGCAAGAACGTGGGCGACGACCTCGCTGAGGGCAAACTCACGCTGCCGCTGATCCAGGCCCTGAAGCTCACCGAGCATACCGACCCGGATGCACACGCGGCGCTGGCCGATGCGATCAGGCAAAAAGATGTGGGAAAAATTTCGACAGTTATCGAGATCGTGCAAAACTGTGCGGCGCTGCAGTACACCCTCAATGCGGCGCAACACCAGTCTGAACTCGCTGCCGAGCAGTTACAGGCGCTGCCGGATACCCCCTCCCGCGCGGCGCTGGCGGAATTGAGCACATTCATTGTACAGCGCAGGTCCTGACCTGCCTCGCGATCCCAGAGCAATGCGACATCACATAAAAACGCACCAATACGAGGCTTGCTGGCATCTCTTGCGCGGCTGTTTCATCGCGAGCACGCCCATTAATCGCCCAACACTTTTAAGTTAGCAGCCGCTAACGTTATAATCCCGATCCGCCAATTACGGGGCCAGGCCAGTCAAGCCTGTACATCCCCTCCTAAAAAAAACACGCGGCAGGGAATCCAGTCATCATGCGCCAGATTGCGGCACATTACGGGCGGTGCGGAAACACCGCGAAAGCAGTCACGGCAGGGCTGTGCCTCGCCATATCTGGCTGTGGCGGTGGCGGCGGTGGGCCAGCATCAGCAAATATGCAGCCACGCACTTCTGCTTTGGTATCACTTTACGCACCCGCCGATGTACTGCTGGACTGGACTGCTCCTCTGCAGCGCGCAGACACAACCGCGTTGGAGCCAACAGAAATACAGGGCTACCAGATTTGCTACGTCGGCTCCGACGGGCGCATTGTCCTGATACCCGAAGGTCGTGAGGACCTGATCAGTTCGACGAGCTACACCATCAAAGGCCTGCAACCAGACAACTACCAGTTCAACGTATTTGTGATCGACGAAACCAATCTCATTTCTGCACCCTCGGATACAGTCAGCATTCAAATCGATCAATTTCCGCGCCGCTAACCTCGAACAGACTGCAAAGCTGCACGATACCCCTCACGCACCAGCCACGAAGATAATTTATACTCGGTCGCGCTGGCCGGCATAATTTGCCCCCGATGATCGTGAACCCAATTCTGCGGTCTTTTGCTGAGCCGGTAAAACTGCGAACAGAAGCCACAAGTAAAGGAATCAAGTCCGGCAAGACGAATACTATGAAC
>JBATGO010000129.1:0-7368 GCA_049665845.1 Pseudomonadales bacterium
CGCCGACACTGTTGCGCAACAGCTTCATTTCGGTTTTGCTGCCCGCAATAATGGACTGTATCTGCTTTTCAAGCTCCGGAATCCTGCCGTACTGCAACTCCGACATTGCCTGCAGGTCACCCTTGCGGCTGGCCGCCTCCAGCGCAATGCGCGCCTCTTCCAGTTCCTGCTTCAGTTGCTGGTCGCCCTGTACGGTGGCTTTTTCAGCTTTCCAGACTTCCTCGAGGTCAGCAAATTCGCGCTCGACTTCGTTAATATCGTCTTCAAGAATTTTCAGCTGCGCCTTGGCCGCTGCGTCCTTGTCTTTTTTCACCGCCTCGCGCTGTATCTTTAACTGAATCAGACGACGCTCAAGTTTGTCCATCACCTCCGGCTTGGAGTCGATTTCCATGCGAATACGGCTACCTGCCTCGTCGATCAGGTCGATAGCCTTGTCGGGCAACTGCCGGTCGGTAATATAGCGCTGGGAAAGTTTTGCCGCGGCGATGATCGCGGCGTCAGTAATATCGACGCCGTGGTGCACTTCATAGCGCTCTTTCAAGCCGCGCAGGATCGCGATGGTATCTTCCTCTGACGGCTCGCCCACCAGCACTTTCTGGAAGCGGCGCTCAAGCGCAGCGTCCTTTTCTATAAACTGGCGATACTCGTCCAGCGTGGTCGCGCCCACGCAGTGCAATTCACCGCGCGCCAGCGCCGGCTTGAGCATGTTGCCGGCGTCCATCGCGCCCTCGGCCTTGCCGGCGCCTACCATGGTATGCAACTCGTCGATAAACAGTATGACGTTACCTTCCTGTTGCGAAAGCTCTTTTAGAACTGCTTTCAGGCGCTCTTCAAAATCGCCGCGAAACTTCGCTCCTGCCAGCAGTGAACCAAGGTCCAGTGACAAAAGGCGCTTGTTTTTCAGGCCTTCGGGCACTTCGCCGTTAACAATACGCTGCGCGAGGCCTTCCACGATCGCGGTTTTGCCGACGCCGGGCTCGCCGATTAAAACCGGGTTGTTTTTGGTACGGCGCTGCAGGACCTGGATGGTGCGGCGAATTTCGTCGTCGCGACCAATAACCGGGTCAAGCTTGCCCTGTTCAGCGCGTTCGGTCAGGTCGAGGGTATATTTTTCCAGCGCCTGGCGATTGCCTTCGGCATCCTGTGATGACACGGACTCGCCTCCTCTCACGTTTGCGATAGCCTGTTTGATATTGGCAGCATTGAAGCCTGCGTCTTCCAGCAGCGGTTTGAGCTCAGAACCACTTTGCAGCGCCGCGCCCAGTACAGCCTCGGTAGCAATGTACTGGTCGCCGCTATCCTGCGCGTACTTGTCGGCCAAATTCAGCAGCTTTGCAAGCCCCGGTGCCATCGAAACTTCGCCGGTCGCCTGCTTGAGCTGTGCAAAGCCTTCAATCTTTTTGTTCAGTGCAGCGCGCAGCGACGCGACATTACCACCCGCACCGCGCAAAATGGGCCCTATCGAACCACCCTGCTGGTCGAGCAATGCAAGCAGCAGGTGCGCAGGCTCAATCGCCGCATGATTTTTGCCAATCGCCAGCGACTGTGCATCGGACAGCGCCAACTGCAGGCTATTGGTAAATTTGTCGATTCGCATGACTGCTCCCGCCCGAAAAAGATGTTACTCAAACAGATGTTGAGGGCAAGCCGGGATTTTTCAAGGCAGGGAATGGCCGCAAAAAGGGGGATCGGCGCACTGCATCGAAGACATGGTGCAAATAACGACCGGCGGGGAAACGCGGTCGGCACACAGTGCGATTGCCTCAGGGTGCGGCGGGGTTGCGATTGCGGGGGCGCGATTACCTCAGGGTGCTTGCGAGAAAGTACTACGGCCTGGAGTCGAAGCGCGGCGCGCGCGGCGCATCCAGCAGGCCATAACTCAGGCGATTCAGTACGGAGCGTTTGTCGGGGTCGAAGCTTTCGTCATAAATAAACTCGCCATTGTCGTCGAGCATGGCGTGGTCGGGAAAATTCAGCTTCAATAAATCGACATTTTTCTTTGCAGATTCATCCAGCCCCAATCGTTGATAGGCGTAGACAAGCAGTGCCAGCGCATCGCCGGTAGAGTCGCTGCGCGGGTATTCTTCAATTACATCCTGTGCGCGATTGATCGCTGCAACGTAAGCGTGACGCTTGAGATAGTAATTCGCGACCAGCAGTTCATGGCGCGCAAGCACATGCTTGATATGCACCATGCGCACGCGTGCGTCCGCCGCATAGGGGCTATCCGGATAGCGATAGATAAACTGTGCGAAATCGCGGAATGATACACGCGCCGGTTCAACGTCACGCGCCGCGTGGTCGGTCTGGTAAAAACGCGAAAGCAGGCCGGGATGCAGGCTGTAATTCGCCAGCCCCTTCATATACCAGGCATAATCAACATCGGGGTGGTTGGGGTGCAGGCGCAGGAATCGCTCGGCTGAAGCCACCGCGGCATCCTCTTCACCGCTTTGGTAGTAGGCATAAATTATTTCGAGTTGCGACTGCTCAGCATAGGAACCGAACGGGAAACGCGATTCGAGTAACTGCAAATTGCGCACCGCCAGATCATAGCTCTTTTCATCGAGCAATTTTTGCACGCGCTCGTACAATTGCGTTTCCGTGAGCGCGTCAGTTTTTTTTCGCTCTTCGTCTTTTTCACCACCCCCGAAAATGCCACATCCCGACAATACCAGCAGTACAACAGCCATCACGGCGCGCACCACTGCAGGCCCAGGTAGAGGCCATAAAAATCGAACTTGAGAAGCATGGGAAAGAGACATAAAAAGACGTCTGCCTGATGTTTCGGATTAAGCTCCGGCTCAAATATGGGCGCCATCAGCTATCGGTTACAATCACTATTTTAGCCGCCATGATCACCTGCGATGAAGCCCGAGCCAAGCGACAAAGACACTGAAGAATTACGCTCTGGCGGCGCGCCTGCCATACAGCGTAGCGCCTGTGTTGCGGCGGAGAGTACCGGCCTCAGGTTGGACCAGGCAGCGGCAAGCCTGTTCCCCGAATTTTCGCGCAGCCGCTTGCAGCAGTGGATTCGCGAAGGCGCATTAGAGGTCGATGGCAACCGTGGCAAGGTGCGCGACAAGGTGCTGGCAGGTAGCACGCTCACGCTCAACGCGGTACTGCGTGAAGAGACACACTGGCAGCCGGAGCCGATGGCGCTGGTGGTAGTGTTCGAAGACGAGCATGTACTGGTGATCGACAAGCCAGCCGGCCTCACCGTGCACCCGGCCGCCGGGCAACCGGCCGGTACACTCGCCAACGCCGTATTGGCACACTGTCCCGGCAACGCGGAACTGCCCCGCGCCGGCATTGTGCACCGCCTCGATAAAGACACTACCGGCCTGATGGTAGTTGCAAAGTCGTTACCTGCGCACACCAGCCTGGTCGCACAATTACAGGCGCATACGGTATCGCGACGTTACCGCGCCATCGTCTGCGGGGAGTTAATTTCCGGCGGCACGGTCGACCTGCCCGTCGGCCGCCACCCCACCGCAAGGGTAAAAATGGCGGTGCGCGAGGGCAACGCAGGCAAAGCCGCAGTGACCCATTACCGCATCGCCACGCGACTGCAACATTACACCGAATTGAATATCGAGCTCGAAACCGGCCGCACGCACCAGATCCGCGTGCACATGGCGCATTTGCGACATCCGCTGCTGGGCGACCCGGTTTACAATCCAAGATATAGCAGGGCCCGTGGTATCAGCGATGAGCTGAACGATGTGTTGAAGAATTTTCGACGCCAGGCTTTGCATGCCGCAAGCCTGCGCTTCATACACCCTGGCAATAACGAGGCCTGTGAATTCCACTGCGAGCCGCCACAGGATTACGCTGCGTTGCTCGCGGCATTGCACAGTCAAGGCGCAGCATGCGATTAAAAAGGGGTCGGTGAAAAACCGGAATTACTCCACGGTGATGTGGATCTTCTGCGAGAGAACGGGAGGATTGTGCGGAACGTGCAGATGATTGCCGAGCAATAGCTGCAGGCTGTGCTCACCGGGCTCCAGCGTGACCCAGGTTTCGGTTTGACCGCCACCGAAGTGCACAATGTTTTCGCTCGCGGGTAGTGGCTTATCCAGTGGCGGCAAACTATCGAGGTTTATCAGCAAGTGGTGATGCCCGGTGTGCTCGCGCGCAACACCTGCCGGTGCCACCCCCATCCCCGAGAGGCCGAAGCTGACCTTGAACGTGGTAGGTACCTTTTCACCGTCTACCGGGCTGAGCAGGTAGACACGCGCGGATTCGGGCGCGGGGCTGGATAACCCGAAGCCAGCAACAGCCGCTTTTTCAGCTGCGATTGCAGTGAACGCGGCGAATACAAAACCAGCTGCCAGGCACCCCTTGGCAACGACGGAAACGAAAGAACGTGTGGACATTGGCCTACCCCTGACGTGATCGGTTTCGCAAGGAGGCCTGAAGCGGCACCTCACGCGGGTGAGGCCTTATTTTACGTCAGTGTGCCTACTGCACTCCAGCATGGGCACAATACGGCACAGTCCTTTAATAGGGCAGGAAGTCGAACGAGTAGTTGACCTTGGTCTGTGAAACCGGCTCTGGCCCAAAATTTACCAGCTTGATGCGGGCGAGGATCTTACTCACCAGCGCCTCGTCGGCGAGCTCGCTGGAAACGAGGCTGATACTGCTGATTGCACCGGAAGGCTCGATCACCATATTAAACAGCACTTTACCGGCAAGGCTGCCGTCGGCACGCAAGGCGCGGTTGTAAATGGAGAAAATCGAGCCCTTGTTGGCGTCCATCACGCGGCGCACAGATTCAGAGCTGCGCCCTGAATAATCTCCGTAAGCCTCGTTGGATTCTTCCGCCCCTGCATCCATACCTGTACTCGGCGCCGACACGCGCGTCGTCTCGCGTGATGATAGCGCAACACCGGCGGTATTACTGCTCAGCGCCGCGGCGCCAAGCCCGCCGACAGAAGACGACGCTTTCGCAGTGAGTAATTTTCTCTGCGTAGTCTTTGCAACCGCACCGCCGCTAGCGGTCGTGTTGACCTTCACTTTGTTAACGTCGACCATTTGGCGCATAGCCGCCAGATCATCAGCCATCGCCAGCACGCCGGTTTTGGCCGCTTTGTCACGCGCAACTTTGGCGGCATCGACAGGCTTTACTACCTGCCTGGGTGCAGCTTTGGTTGTTGGACGCGGCGCGGGTTTGTTGACTGGCTTGGCCTTGGCGACTTCGCGCTTGGCGGGTTTCGGTGTGGCCTTGGCCGCCTGGACTTTTTGTTTTGCGACCGGCTTTTCAACAACTTTCGGCGGCGGCGGCAGTTTTTTCTCTTCGATGACCAGGCGCGTATAGGTCGTACGTTTTTTTTCAGGCACAGGCTTTTCAAGTATGGGTAAGGGCAACCAGGGCAAAAGTAGCGCGAGGACAATAAACGCGATGATGCCTTTCTTTAACCAGCGGTCAAAGCGCTGGTCTTCGACTACGCCACTATGCCAGGGCAGTACTGAATCGGCAGGATAAGTCCAGGTCGTCACGAGCGCGCTCCCGCGTTACTGGCTAGTGGCTGCTGCGCCGGTGCCAGTGCCGCCCGGCTGCTGTACTCAACAGCCAACGCCACATCCCGGAATCCCGCTTGCGCACAGGTATGCAACACTTTTTTCAACAGCGCATAGTCAACCGAAGCGTCTCCCATAATCGAGATTGAACGGCCGGTCTGGATTTCTCCGCTGGCAGCTGAGGGCGAGATTTTAATTTGTTCCGCGAGCAAGTGATAAAGTGGTGCGATAGTTTCCTTGCGTATGGCCGGATCGTCGAGGCTGACTACCTTGCGCTCCTTGAAAAAAATGGCATGGCTATTGACCTTGATTACCGGTGAATTATCCGGGCGCAGCTCGGCATAGGATTTTGGCAGCAAAACTTTTTCGTCGGGCTGCAAGACTTCAACTTCCCCGGTGTTCAACATCAGGAAGAACACCAGTATGGTGAAAATATCCATCAGCGAAACAAGGTTGAGCTTTGTCGCTGAACCAGGTGGCTTCCTGCGCTGCGCAGTCAGCTCGGAAACACCATAGCCGGTAATCGATCCTGCGCTCATTGCCTAGCTCCTTTTAACCCGCTGGTTTTTTGCTGCAGGTGCATCGCCAAAAGCAATGTCCGGGAACAACTCGGCTTCCACGACATCAGTTGCAACTACCGCCGGGTATGAACGCACGGCGTCCATCGTCGCGATAATCTGGTTGTAGGGGGTATCGCCGGTTACCAGCATACTGATATTTTTTCGGTCTGCCTGTTTGGCTTGCAAGTGCCTTTTCAGTTCCTGCAGCACCAATGTGAGCTCGGCATAATTCGGCTGGCCGGCTTCGGTCTGGCCCACTTCGCGCAGCAACATGCCGGCGGGAAAGTTCACCGCAAGACGGTCAGGCCTGACGACAACTTCAACCTGCTCCTGGCGCAGGTCACTCTGCTCACCACTGGCGGCAGCAGGCAATTGCAGGTCGATCACGGTGATGCGTGTAAAAACCATGCTCAATAAAAGCACCGGCACCAGCACGATCATCAGGTTCATAAAAGGCGTGATATCGAGATCCGCTTCTTCGCGATTGCGTAAACCCTGTGAACGCAGTGGGGACCCTGAAATAGACATCGTTTTAGTCCTGGCCAGCCTTGTTTAAGCACAAACCACTAAAGGCATGCGCAATGTTGTGTAGCAGCCGCGCGTTATCACGCTGCTGGTGAATGCAGTTATGCCGCTACCGCTTGCGCGCCACCGGGCGCAGCACTTTTCTGCTCTGGTTTGGCGCATATGGCGTTCAGGAACTTCACGCTTACTACATCGAGGCTGTCGACGATTTGTGAGGTCTTGCTTTGCAGTACGGCATGCGCAAGCAGCATCGGGATCGCCGATATAAGACCGAATGCTGTAGTGTTCATCGCCACCGAAATACTTTGCGAAAGCAGTGTCGCCTTGGTCGCAGGATCAGCGTCCGCTACTGCTGTGAATGCCGCGATAAGGCCAATGATGGTACCGAGCAGACCCAGCAAAGTCGCGACGTTGGCGAGTGTTGCGAGATAAGGTGTGCGTTTCTCGAGACGCGGTACGGTTTCCATCGCCGCTTCGCGCATCGCCGACATCAGGTCGTCTCGACGGCGTCCGTAAGCCATGCTGGCCATGCCGGCAGTAATGATTTTGCTGACCGGTGCGGACGACTGCTTCGCAACGGTATATAACTGGTCGTATTTGTGGCCTTCGAGCATCGGCTTCATCTTGTCGTAGGCAAGTTTGTTGGAAACACGCGCAGATGTCAGGAAGAACCAGCGCTCCAGCGCGATAACGACGCCGACTGTGAGTACCAGCGCTATCGGGTACATGAAAGGGCCACCGGTCTGGAAGAAGCCGACAATCG
>JBATGO010000130.1:0-12317 GCA_049665845.1 Pseudomonadales bacterium
GTATCGCGCTGGAACCGGGTTTTTTGTTTTCGGAGGAAAACCTGCAAATTGCGATACCCGAATTGCTGGCGCAGACCGGCGTTACCGGTCGCGAGTTTGCACAGTTATTGATTCGTGCGCACCAGGAAAAAAACCTGAATCGCTTTCCCGACCTCGAACGCGCCGCAGAAGAAACCGGCGGTAAAAGAATGCCGATGGAGGTCGACGATTTGCTGCGCATATGCAAGCAACTCGGTCTTAAAATCAACTGGTTTGAACAACTGCCCCCACACCTGCTGGACGGATCCGGGTTCAGGCCCAATACCTTCATTCGCTCCTATTTCGAGCCGCCCCGCAAGGTCTATATCCATGAATCGCTGAAGACAAGGCCAGTGCGATTGAAGTACGACCTCGCCGCACATATAGGGCACATGGTTTTGCACGCTACTGATGAAGTCAGCAGTATGCTGTTTGCCAGTCGCGAGGGCGATAGCATAGATAGCGACGCTGCGGGACAGAGCGCGCAGTCCACGCGCAATGTCGACGCACAGGAAATCCTGCAGGCCTGGCGTGACTTTGAAGTGAGTTATTTTGCCGGCGCCCTGCTTTGCCCGCGCGTGCCGTTTCGCCGCCTGCTCGAACAGCACGCCTACGAACTGAGTGTTGCCAGGGTTATTAACGTCACAGAAGCGGTCGCCATGCGTCGCATGACGGCGGTATCCAGCTATCCGCACTGGCACTACTTTGATGCCTATCCGCCAGGTCAACTGAATGCGGTGTACCGCGGAAACGGTATACCGCTACCCTGGGGCAATATGCGCAAGGTGCAGGACCCCTGCCGCCACTGGGCCGTTTTTCGCATGCTCGACACCCAATCGAAACAGTCCTCGTCGCAAATATCACTGCTCGACGCGCCTCAGGGTACGCGCATCTACGCCTGTGAATCGGTCAAGGTCAGGGATCTCGCCGGCAAGGCGCATGTGCTTTGCACCGGCATCGATATAATACCTGCACTGCATGCACAGGGTTTGCCAGCCGGGGATATCGCAGCAGAATTAAAACAGGGTTGCCTGGACAATGGTGGCAGCACGACAATCGCCAAAGCACCGCGTGAAGCACTTAACGCAGTGGCGAAAATCCTCAATATAGGATGGCTCGAGCGAGGCATAGAAAAGGACGCTCGGCTGATTTGCCCACAGCGCAGCCAGTGCCCTCGCTCACCGCAATGCAAGCGTTAGTCTTATTTATTCCATCGAGCTCTGGTAACGCTGGAAACGATCTTGCTCATCACGCTGCGCCTGCTCAATTCGGTCGCTGAAATGTACATTGCGCTGGAACTCTTCGCGATCGACTAACTGGAAATTTTCCGAGATCAGCGAAGATACAGGGCGGTATGAAGCCGGCGGTGCCTGGATGGCCTGCCACGGCACAATGTACATCACGCGCGGCTGTTCCTGGTTACCCTGGAATGTAGACTTGAGGTCGAGCGTATTATCCTGCGCAAATGCATGGCCTGCGGTACCAAGTGTTGAGACAGTGGCAAGCATCGCACATAACAAAAAATTGTTTCGATTCACGAGTTGACCTCCTGCGCCTGCGCACCGTCTGCCGGGGCGCTACCGCTTTCCCGTTCCAGTGCCTCGATCCACGCACTCACTTGCTGATCAGGCGCTTCGACGATTTTCTGGTAGCGTCGGTAGTGTTTGAGTGCTAATTCCTGTTTGCCGAGATACAGCTCGTAAAGAATACCGAGATTGTAGTGCGTCATCGCGCTGCTGGGTGCGGCGACCAAAGCCTGCAAATACACTTTCTCCGCTTCTTCCATACGCCATTGCTCGCGCAAATAAATCGCATAGTGATTGAGCGAATCGGGTGAACGCGCACCTTTTTCAAGCATCTTCCGGAAGGCTGCACCGGCCGCCTCCTGGTCACCCTTATCCATTGCTGCCAGTGCCATGGCCAGCGAATTTCTTACCGCCACAGACTCGTTGACCACTGCATCGTCGACTTTGCCACTTTTGGGTGTATTCGCACAGGCTGCCAGCAAAAGCAGTGCGCAGGCCAGTATGCAACGATAAATGCTTCGCTTGAACGCAATGGGGATCGAAAGCGTTTGCATAGTAAACTCCGCTAGCGGCCAGGCCGCATTTCAGTCTTGCCGTACTTGGCTGGCAACAGACGTGCCAGGGCTTTGTAGGTGTCCTTGATCGAATCGGTACGCATACCTTTCCACGCGCGTTCCACGTTAACCCTGAAATAGGCGATCGCCTGCTCTTCAAACGGATAGGCCTGTTCTTCGAGCAGAAAATCGTATTGTTCCAGCTCCAGTTCAGACAGGTTGCGCGGGCGCTCCGACTCCATCAAATCTCTCGCAAACGAAGCGTAGACCTCTCCCATGCGCTGCGTCGCAAGCGTGGTAAATTTCTCGACCCCGTATTTGGCGGCGCGCTCATAAGCGGCAATTGTCTGCTGCATCGACTCACGCTTGCTGGCCAGGCTGTCCTTGATCGGGTGGCTCAGCTTTATGCTGCTATAGACATCAAAGCTATCGTTGGCCAACTCGCTGGATGCGTAGGCGGCAAGATACCTCGAGCGATCGGTGGAATTCGCAGCGCGCTGGTTGGCACTGATCAACTCGGATAACCAGGCCCTGCTGTTTCCATGATCACCGCGCTTTTTGTAAATACCGACCAGCTTGTATTGCGCTTCCATCAAGTCGGCGAGCGGTTCCTGGTACGTGTGCGCATAGCGCAGGTATGTATCGAGCGTGCGCGCTTCGTCGCCGTCTTTTTCGAACAGTTCTGCCGCACGGTACAGCGCGTCACGACGCAGTTGAGGCTCGCCATCTGCATCGGCTATGGCCAGCGCCTGCACGGCAGCGGCCGCCCAGTTTTCCATCGCCTCGTTGGCCTTGAGCAATCGCGCCGATGCATTTCTGGACTCGCCGTGATCAGGGAAGCGCTGCTGGAAGTCGCTGATAACTGCAACTGCTCGCTGCCACTGTTCTGCCTGCATCAGCAGCACACTGGCATCGTGCTGGGCGGTCACGCGTATTGCGCTGGTCGGAGCGGCTTCAACCACACGCAGGAAAGTTTCAGCCGCAGCCGGACCATCACCTGCTGCAAGCATCGCCTCGCCCTGGCGATAAATACTGGCAGCGTAGTTGTCCAGTGTTGCCTGGAAATGCTGCTGGTAAAGCTCCCCTGCTCCACTTGATTCCAGTGCCAGCAAGGCTTCCCGGTATGCAGCCTCAGCTTCAGGATATCGCAGCAGCGCTGTTTGAGCGTGCGCGGCACTTACCCAGCCATTGAATAGCAGCGCCGGTTTAACCGAGTCGCTGGAAGTCAGTAGCGCAGCGACCTCGATGGTGCGCTCGTGCTGGCCGAGTGCAAGCAGGCTGCTGGCGGTTTGGGAAAGCACCGGGCTGCGACGCGGGTCTGCAGGAAAATGTTCGGCGAACAACAGCGCGCTTTCAATTTTCTTAAGCTGCCATTGCTGGCGTATGGGCGCTGCATCAACCGCTGCGACGCTCGTATCGATTTTTTGCCCAATCTGTTCTGTATCCTGCACTGCATTCTGCTGCGCGACATCTACTGCATCGGCCGGCGGTGGTTCGGGCGAACGGGCGATCAGCTCGTCGTAGGCAAGCAGTGCCGCATAACCTGCTTCGTTGTACTTGTCGAAAGGCTGCTTCGGCTCGCAGGGCTCGCCGCCAACAGATTCTGCATGAGGAGGTGCCGGGGTATCGACTAACGGCTGCTCCGCAGCAGGCGGCAATGATGGAGCACAAGCACCGAAATCGGCGATTGACTCCTCAACCGCTGTTCCCCGCATGATGTCTACAAAACCGTAAGCGGCCATCTCATAGGCAGCAACCGCTGCGCCGAAATCACTGGCTTCAAATTCAGTTTCACCCAGCAGGAAGTATTTTTCAGGCAAATCGGTGGCACCGGGAAAACTGCGTATCCACTCGCGATACCAACCCGCCGCATCGCGAAAATGCCGGGTAACCTGTAATTGTGCCGGCGCGTCGACGACACCCTGCGCGCGATCGCGCTTGGCTTTTTGTGCCAGGCTGTGGTGATAGCGCGCGAGCTCATCAATATAGACAAGCAATTTGGAACGAATAAACTGCTGTGTCTCGCCATCGCTGCCGCTCCAGTAATCACCTTCAACTGCATAATTTTGTGCGAAGCGTCGTTTCTGTTCGCGAACTTCTTCCGGGAATCGACCCGCGGTAAATGCGTCAATCTGGCGCTGGTGGAAGCGCGGAGCCAGCGGTGAATCAGGATAGCGTTGCACGAAGCGATCAAATACTGCAGCGCTGTCGCGAAAGCGCTTTTTCCTCAGGTAGAGATCACCCAACTCAGCAAACAGCCGGTTCGCATAAGGTCGCTCGTTTATTTCATCAAGCAGTGCTGCAATACTGTCTGCACCGTCGGTGTATGAAAACGACAGGGCCATCACGCGGAATGTGTCCTGCAACAGCTCATCACTGGAGCGTGTGGCATAGCCGGCAACGGCTTTTTGCGTGTACTCGTCGAGCACCACAACAAAGGCACGCAGCGCCTCGTCATGACGTTCGAGCTTGAATTCTGTCCAGCCCCACATGTAGTAGGCGTTTACGAGAAAAGAACTGGGCTGGTGCCCCGGAAGTGATTCATCGCGAATGTTGCGCAACACGATGGCGTGGTAGGCGTTCGAAGCGTACTTGTATTCGGCGTTGGAAAACAGGATCTCGCCACGCCTGAATTGCGCTTCGCTGTAGTACGTTGATTCGGGGAACTCGTTGACGAGCCGGTCAAAGGTACGCAGTGCTGCAGGCATATCGCCACTCAGCTCGTAGGCCTTGGCCAAAGGGTACAGCAGCTTGTCGTTATCCTTGCGATATTGCTGCGTTTCGATCAGCGCGTTATAGGTTGCTATGGCGTTGGCATAAACCGCTTCTTTGGTAGAGCTGGTGGCCTTGGCCTGCTTACCTTCTGCGTAGCGCAACTCGATCATCGCCAGCCTGCGCAGGATGTCATCCTGCATGATCTGGTCGCTGATCAACGCCAACGCGTCCTTGTAGCCTGCTGCGACAATATCAAGTGACGCGTCGTCAACTTTTTGCTGCGGTGGAATATAGGCCGCGGGCAAAGCGCCCAGTGTATCCTGCCTGTCGACGTCGCTTACGCTTTTGTTCAAGCCCGCGCAACCGACCAGTAGCGAAGCAATTAACAGCGCCATTGTCTGCATGCGTAACAAGCGTGGTATGAGGGCATTCAAACTCACTGCGTAACCCCGCTCATCGAAAGGGGCGCGAAGCTGGCGCCGGCAGTTTCGCTCGCAGCCTCGATTGCTGGTCCGTTTGAATCCTGGTCGCTGAGCACTTCGAAATCTTCGTAACTCAAGTTATCGAGCATACGCGCCCTTGCCAGCCTCGCCTGGGCAAGATACACGGTAGTCTGGCCGCGCATCCTTTCAACATCATCGAGCAGCATCGCCAGAATCCTGCGGTTGAGCTGGTCTGCCAATACCGCTGCGCCCGCACTTCGCTCGGTTACCTCCAGCTGCAAACGGGTCAGGCGCTCGTACTCCATCTCCTGCCGCGCAGCTTCGGCTACCAGCGTATCAAGTGCGCCGATCGACTGCGCCGCCTCACCAAGCGATGTGTTTATTTCAACAAGTGTTTTTTCCAGCCGCCACTGTCGTTCAGATGCCTGTTCCGAAAATTCCCACAGCATTGAACCTTTGGCCCAGTCAAGCATATCTTGTTGGCGCGCCAATTTATCTGCATCGATAATCGCTGCAATCTTTGCGGCCGGCGCCTCTTTGCCAAGTGCTTCTATCATGGCTGCGATAGCATCCGCGCGCAATTGCGCAGCAACGATCCTGGCGAATTTCTCCTGCTGAGGCTCTGAGGCCAGCGCCACCAGCTTGCTGTCCGGATCGCCGGCCTGGTTGATCGTGTCGATTCGCGCCAAAAGTTTATCCCGCTTTGCCTGCAGGGCGTCAGCTCTTGCCACTGTCGCACTTCTCGACTCGGGACTGATCGCCTCGCGACTGTGCTGCTGGCGCGCCTCGATAACGAAGCGCATGGTTTCGAGGTCAGTTGACCACTGCTGAAGCTTTTTCTGTAGCCAGGAAATATCCTGGCGCTGGTTTTCCATCAGGCTGAAATGGTTTTGGGTCATCAGGCGCAACAGGCGATTTTTCAAAACCCGGGTTACAAAGAGCTGCTTTTTCACCACCGCCGTCTGCGAACGCGCCGCTTCCAGCCATCGCACCGACTCGCGGTCGTAATATTTGTATAACTCGGCAGGATCGACCGATTCAAGATCCTCTCGCAGGCTATCGAGCAACTGCAATTCCTGCTGCATGACTGTGGCCGCGCGATCGTAACCTTCCAGCGCGGCGCTGTGCGCCTCCATTTTTTCGTACACGTAGGGTAACGCAAGATGTGCCTCGTGCGTCGTTTGCTCGAGCATCGGGCGGCTGGCCAGCACCTGCAATGGCTTCAGTGCCGTTTTGAAATCGCCGTTGTTTGCTGCAGCCCAGCCGTAACCCAGCAGCGCCTGCCCAACCAGTACGCTCTCGCCACGGACGCGCCTGAAATTGCGCATAGCGCGTTTTTCCTGGCCCAGGTGCAAGTAAAGAAAGCCAGCCGTGGTATGAATCTTGTCCTTCAAGGACATCAATTCTTCCGCTTCGTACAAAGCGCGAGACGCACCGACTTTTGCTGACAGATGTTCCAGCGCACGCGCTACTCGCGCGTTGTGGCGCAATTTTTTCTTTAATGGCATCGACTGGAGTTCCTCGCTCTGGGGAACCGGTGCGCTGATTACGCTGGCGAGTTCCTGTTCGCCCGTTTCACTGTCTAAACCATCCGCGAGCAGATCATCGGTCACGCCATCGTTAAGCGGGTAATACTCCTCTACGAGATCCTCTTCTTCGGTACCCTCTATAACCGGATCATGCTGCAGAATGCGTTCCAGCAACTCGTTAAAGCGTTGATAGTGCGACCAGCTCGAACCACTCGGTACAAGCGGCTCGAAAGACGCGACCGGCAGCGAATCAGGCAGGTAGTCAAAATCCTCAGAGGTACTGCGGATGCGCTGGCTGACCGCATCCATCAGGAAAGCAAATTCCGGATGCAGATCGCGGCTCAGCGCCCTACCGACGCGCTCAAGGTTTTCTCCCGCATCGACAAATTGACCTTTTTTATAGAGGAGTTTGCCCAGATAAAACCAGGCGCGCGCAATATTCTCATCGCTTGCACGGCGCGAAGCGCCCAGCAGGTCTTTTTCAGCACGCTCGCGACTGGCAGATGCTTCAACCTTCAACGGATCAGTGCTTGCCGCCGCATCGATACGATTGGCTTCGATAATTTCATGGAAAATACTTTCAGCTTCTTCATCCATTCCATACGAAAGATGAATACCTCCACGCAGTACTTTGGCAAAGTCAGTATGATGCTGGATGCTGCGCTTTTTCTCGGCAATCAACAACTCCGACAAAGCACTGAAATAGTCCTGCTGGAAGTATTCGTATAAGGCAACGCCATAATCGAGGTCTTGCACCTCGCGAAAAAGAGAAGAATTTTTTTCTGCTGCCAGCGCGCCACAGGAAGCTGATAGCAGCATAAACGAAACGATGACGTGCAGCTGAATGCTGCGAGTAATCCTGCACGCATTACAGAACAATGAACTTGGAAAGTATCGCATGGGTTCGGCTATGCTCGCGATCAATCCCAAGCCTTGATTGCAAATTCCGGCTGCAGCAGCTTCTCGGAATCGGTGATCTTGACCTCCAGATGCGTTGCCTCATCGCCCTTCTCAAACTCCAGTGAAGTGGCACGACGATAATCCCGACCCTGGGGTCCGCGCCCGGTAAACACTGCGACCAGTTCATGTGTGCCGTGTTTGACATTACCCAGGTACAGGCGTTGTACACCGCCGCGTACCAGCGCATTGTTTTGCTTCGGCGTATAAAGGTGGCTTGCTACCGGTTGGTCATTGAGCTTGAGGCTTACCGAATCGAGTGCGAAAAACTCTCCAACATCAAGGCTCAGGAATACTGCGATTTGCGTATGCGCCGGAAACATCAACTCTTCTTTCAGGATGAACAGGTCGCGATTCAGCGCAAGCACTTCCTTTTTTAATTCCTGCAACTCGCTGTCGATGTTTCCGGCTGCCTGGTCCTGCATTAGCTCCGGTTCTGCTGCGATCGTACTTTCGCCAACGATAGAGCTTTCAACCAGCTCAGCGTTAGCATCGGCGTCGGCAGCACATGCCGTATATGACGCAAACACGGCAAACAAACCAAACAACAGGCCGCAAAACCGACTTCGCCAGCCGTCTGTAAAAACACGGAACTGGTTCACAGATTGCAAACGGATATCGGGGGTCATGGCGTTGGTTTCCAGAGCGAAATATTGAATCGACGCGTGCTTCGCACACGCGCTGGACTGCTTCAATTACCAACTATAGCGGCAAATGATTTTGCCAAATGTGAACTGCTTGGAAGGCTGGCGATGCGGCGAATAGCTGAGCCGCTATCGGACACATAAACACGAACTGGTGGGCGAAAATCAATCAGGTAATAACACCACCGCTGATGGAGGCAAGTGGCGCAAATGCCGTGTAACGATCAAGGCTACTACCGAGTCGATTGCCGAACAGGTTGATAAACTCACCGCTGTGCCCGTGTAAAGACAGGTAATTCAACAAAAGCGTGTCGACCAGCGCTGTAACGTTATTCGCCGGCGCAAATCCGTTGCCGGTTTCCACCGATGCATCAGGACGCATCCAGCCCAGTTGCTGGTGGGTGAACTGCTCATCGCCGTTACCGAGCAATTGCGGCTGCCCTGCAGGATCGTAAACCAGGAAAAAAGAAGCAGCAGTAGATGAATTGTCACCTGTCCAGACGCCTTTGCCCTGCCCGTTTTGCGACTCGTCTATCATGCCATTACTGAAAACCGAACCGTCGCTGAATACATAAAGCATCAGCGGCACGCCTGCGCGCGCGGCATATTCCAGGCACGCGCCCATGCATCGCCCCGCCCGAAGATCGCGAACTTCGCCAGTCGCGCGATCGCCGGTATGGTAGTCATAGCCGCCCATTGTGATAGTGCCCGCACCCGCGTAGCCATCGATAACCATTTTCATTACCGAAGCGGTTTTCCGGAATTCGGCATCACCGTCAAATTCTGCCTGGGAAAAAATGCCGCCGTTGTCGTTGACAATAATCGAAGAAGTTGCAGGATCAATATCGCTGAAGCCATTCGCAGGATCAGCTATGTCGGCGCTTTTGACAAACTGGCAATTGACGTTATCCGCCACTTCGGCATTATTCGAAAGTCCCGTGTCCACGCGCGAAAACTTCTCGCGGCTCATGCGCTGGATTGCTTCCATAACGGCGAGCGCCTTGTCTTCACCCAGAACCGTGCTCAGGTCGCCGGTATCGACCAGACCGACAACATCCGATGGCCGGTCCACCTTGGTCGGCGGGATTTCCGGGTTAATCAGCATTGCCGGTGACATGGAATTGCCGCCGGAAATCGTGCTGCGTGAGCCTATCAAATTAGCGAGACTGCCGAACGCGACATTCGGGTCGAGCTGTTGCTGCGCCAGCGCGTAACGCGCAAGACCGTACATCGGGTTGTGCGGATTGTTGCCCGTGTCGTTATCCGATCGCGCGGGGATGACCGCGCCGTTGACATTGCCCAGCGCTGTGGTCGCCTTTTCGAGGATACCCCGCAGAAAGGCGCTCTCACTATGAAAGGCGAGGCCGAGCTGCGTATCAATATTCTGCCCCACCATGGGGATGCGGTCACCGGGAAGGCCGAGCTTGCTGTATCCAGCCGTGCTTAAAAAATCGAGCTGGCCGCCCGCGCCGCCAACCAGAACGTTGGAACCTGCGATATTCGCGCCGCCTGCAAGATCTATGCAGATAAACGGGATCTTTCTACCCGTTCCGGTGTTCAGTTTGCACGGGCCGCGATATTGCTCTAGATCCGGAGCGAGCGCTGCGTAGGCCGGCGTATTTGCGATGAGGCTGAGCGCAGACACACCGACCATGGATCCCATACCCGCCATAAAGCCCTGCGAAATAAGTTCGCGCCGCGTAATCGGCTTGCGATGATCGGGGTGTGACAGGGGCTCGTTTAAACCGAAGGGGCGTTTGCGCTTGCTCATTTTCAGGTTTCGATTCGCCTCTGCGAATCGCCTCAATTAAAGTTTGTCTGCTGCAGAATTATTTACTGCAAGGTCACCGCGGAACTGCCAAGTATTGCAGCACAAGCTGCTTTGGCCGCAAGCGCTGTGTTGCCAGCACAGCTTGCACCGCTGCAACGCGCCAGGCCGTTGGGCGTCGGATTATTCACCGCATCGATTTCAACAATACCATCCGCATCCGTAAACAGAAGATGATGCAGGATATTCTTTGCATTCGCAGTATCCGGCTGCACCAGAAGGTTACTGTTTAAGCCAGCGGTAATCAGAGGATCGACAAACTGGGTGTCCCAATCTGCAACTGACTTGTTATGCTCGTCGGCCACATCACCGCCGGCATCTTCAGTGAGCGTAATATTCAGTGCAGCACGTGCTGAGCCGCTGTCGATCATCGCGCCGCAATAGGCTATGGCCAGTTGCGTGACACCCATCTGGTGAGCCGAGAGAAAACCGAGAATATCTTCGCTGGAAGGCAATTGTTGCACTACAAGGTCGTAGGTATCGCTCACCGATGACGAACTCGAATCGATTGCAGTTAGCTGTGCAAAGCTCTCGCGTATCTCAAGAAAATTGCGCAGGCCAATATCCGAGTATTCCAGGCCGCTGCCAGTGAACACCGGCGCGTCGTAGGTCGCTTCGACAAAAACGTTGCTGTCTGCTCCGAGCTGCTCAAATGAAAGAAAGAACTGGTCGATATCCGCACCATATTCCAGACCGACAATCATCCCGCGCGAACTGATCGGATAACCGGTGCCGGCGGTATAGTTGGTGTCGTCAATGGTCATGTCCAGTGTCGCGAAGGCCTGCCCTACAGCGGGTACCTTGCCATTCACACCAATACGCAAGCCCTGCAGCGCAAAGGGCGTTGGCACCGAACTCTGGCCTAACGCGATATAGAACGGCTCGCTGAACAGGTAACTGTAGTTGTCGTACTGACTGACCGTGAAGACGATAAATCCGTCGGGGTCGCTGTTGCCAGCGTTAAGCGTATGCAGACGGAACATCAGGTAATATTTCTGCCCGACGCCTGCGTCAAAATTGGTTTGCACGTCGGCCGCCGACAGCGCGCGCTTGTGAATGGCAAGAAAGCGCATGGTGCCCTGCCACGGCCGGTTTCCCGAAACTTCGTTGCCCAGCACCAGCGCAAAATCCCTGTCCCAGGTATTGAAGTTGCCACCGCCCTGCGCGTCGACATCTCCGGTATCGAAGCCATTGACATATATTTTGCGGCCAACTTCAGGATGGAATGTCACCACCACGTGCTGTAATGCTGCTTGCGCGTCCTCATCAGCATCCGCTGTTGCGAGCATTGGCAGGCCATTGTTATCGGTCACACTGGCGCGGTTGAGTGCTTCGTAGTTATAAAGTGACTGCCCCAGCGTAAAATTACGCACGTCGGTGCCGCCTGAGTAGCTGACGATGCGCGCGGTATTATCCTGCGTAACGTTGGCCGGAAATACCCAGGTTTCGATCGTATATTCACCGGTGCCGGTCAGCTCATCGAACAACTTGGTGCTGTTGTTGACGGAAGCCTGTGCACGGCCGTTGTTGAATTTGACGCCCCAGTTCTGCTGCCACTCGTAATCCCCCAGCAGGGTAAGCGGCATTAAAGGTGCAACATTGCTGCGGTCGTCAACACTATTGCCCTCGCCAAGGCGAAATTCATATTGCGCGATAACGTGGGTTTCGATGCGGCCGCCACTGGATGCCTGTATGCCGTCGGATTGCATCCGCAGCGCCATGCTGGTAACCAATGCCGGGTCAACCGGATCGGGGGTATCGGGCAGCAAGGCATCAATTGCTGCCAGCATTTCGGCAGCATTATCTGCGCAGACATCCCAGCAATTATGTGCTTCGTCGCGCAGGCGAACTACCAGCCGTGAATCCTCTATAACCGAAACATCAATCTTGGTTTTCGCCGCTTCATAGGCTGTGTCGACATTGCTGTGTGCAAACAAGGGTGTCTGTTGCTGTGCAACGGGCACCGCATCCGAATGGCAACCGGCGCAGTGGGTCGTTACTATCGGGTAGACGGTGCTCGCGAACAGGCTCGAAGTATCAGGGAACGTTACCGCACCTGAGGGGGATTGATCGGCCGGCGCAACCAGTGCAACAGTACTGGCC
>JBATGO010000131.1:0-4199 GCA_049665845.1 Pseudomonadales bacterium
AGTGGTAGATGCGTGTAACCGAGCGCACGCCGGGGTCTTCGAGCGGCGCATAGGATTGCGGGCCGTTATTGGCCCTGTTGTAGTTGAGGTGCCAGTCGAGGATGCGGCCCACAAATGGCGAAATCAGGAAGACACCGGCATCGGCGCAGGCGGCGGCCTGGCTGAAACCGAACAGCAGCGTGAGGTTGCAGTTAATGTTCTCGCGTTCCAGTTCTGCCGCGGCGCGAATGCCTTCCCAGGTCGAGGCGATCTTGATCAGGATGCGCTCGCGTGCAATGCCTTTGGCCTCGTACATGCCGATCAGTTTTTTTGCGCGCTCGATGGTCGCGCTGGTATCGAAGGAGAGCCGTGCGTCGACTTCAGTACTGACGCGCCCGGGTACGATGTTGAGAATCTCACCACCCACGCTTACCGCAAAGCTGTTGCAGGCATCGCCGAGCGGGTCGTCGCCCCGCCTTGCAGCGCCTACCGCATCGCGCAGCAGCGACTGGTAGTGCGGCAGTGCTGCCGCTTTCAGCAACAGCGACGGGTTGGTGGTCGCATCCAGCGGCGCGTACTTGCGTATCGCTTCAATATCACCGGTGTCGGCGACCACATCGGTCATGGCTTTGAGTTGTTCGAGCTTGCTGGCCTGTTTCATCGGGATCGGGTCATCGGAATTCGGTTATCGGTTTCGGGCAGAAACAGGTTGAATGTTGCAGCCGCGCATCATACAAGCGCGCGGACGATTTCGCTAATTTCGCCAGCGTTCATGTAGCGCGGAACCGGGTACAGTGAGCCTGCTTCGGCCAATGCCCCCCTGGTAATACCCGGAATGTCCTCTTTTTTCAGGCCTCGCGGCTGGGTCGGCATCTCCATCTGCGCGCGCATGGCGACGATGGATTCGATAAATTGCGAGGCCAGCTCGGCGTCGTCGCCGGTGTGAATATCGACCGCGCGCGCGAGTGCGGCCAGGCGCTGGTGCACACAGTCTCCGTAGGCGCGCAACACTTCGGGCAACACCATCGCGTTGGCGTTGCCGTGCGGGGTGCCGCACACGCGGCCCAACTGGTGCGCGATGCCGTGTACATACCCGACCGAGGTTTTACCGAAGGCGGCACCGGCATAGAACGCGGCCATCGCCATTGCATCGCGTGCCTCAAGGTCATCGCCGTCGCGGTAGGCGCGTACCAGGTTGTCGAAGACCAGTCGCACTGCAGCGACTGCCTGTGCTTCGGTTTGCGGGCTTGAGGCCTTGCTCAGGTAGGATTCGACCGCGTGGGTCAACGCGTCCATGCCGGTCGCCGCGGTCACTGCAGGCGGCATGCCGCGCATCAGTTCCGCGTCCAGCGCAACGTAATGGGGAATCATCTTGCTGTCGACAACCGGCAGTTTATCGTGCGTGTCGGGATTGGTAATGATCGCAGCGAGTGTAATCTCCGAACCGGTGCCGGCTGTGGTTGGCGCCACAAACAGCGGCACGCCGCCGTGCTTGCAGGGCTGGATGCCCTCGAAGCTTTTAATCGGGCCGGGGTTGGTATGCAGCATGGCGATCATTTTTGCCGCGTCCAGTACCGAGCCGCCACCAATGCCGAACACGGCCTCGCAGTGGTTTTCGCAGTAGAGTTTTTCGCCTGCCTGGACCTGGTCGAAAGCCGGGTCCGGCAATACGCCGTCGTAAATCACCACGTCGACACCGTTGCCTTCAAGCTGGCCGAGTACGTCGTCGATTACGCCCAGGTCGCGCAGCACCTTGTCGGTGACCAGCAGGATCTTTTTATAGCCCAGCACGGCAAGCTGGTCGCACAGCGCCAGCGCGCTGCCTGCCCCTTTCAGCACCAGCGGTGACTGGCGCGGAATCCAGCGCAACAGCCGCGTGACCAGCGCAGCGCGAAATTTATAGTAGAGAATTTTCATGCGGGGTTCCTCGACTGTGCGAGCTTGAAGGTGTGGTGTCCCTGTTTAAAACAATCGGCTGCTAGCGTAATCAAACGGTTTTCAGCGCGATCGAAAGCAGCGTAATCGAAAGCAGCGCGATCGATTGCAGTAAAGCCGGCTGCAGTGAACACCGCGTGGTTGAATTTCGCAATGTGCTGGAGGATGATACCAACGGGCGCAGCTACTGTCTCGCAGCCTGCAGCACAGATCGAGGAAGCCCCGATGGCGGTCAATGTCACAACGCAGGGCAGTGTGTACACTGTGTCGATCGACCGGCCGGAGCGGCGTAATGCGGTCGACGGTGCGACTGCCAGCGCGCTGGCCGATGCCTTCCGTCGTTTTGAGCGAGATGATGCGTGCAAGGTGGCCGTATTGTGCGGGGAGGGCGGTCATTTTTGCGCGGGCGCAGACCTGCAGGCGCTCTCACAGGGGGTGGGAGCCAACTCGCTGCAGGCCGGGGGTGACGGGCCCATGGGCCCGACCCGCATGCTGTTGAACAAGCCGGTGATTGCGGCGGTGTCGGGTTACGCAGTTGCAGGAGGCCTGGAACTTGCCCTGTGGTGCGATTTGCGCGTGGTCGAGGAGGATGCAACCTTCGGTGTGTACTGTCGCCGCTTCGGCGTACCGCTGGTTGATGGTGGCACGGTGCGATTGCCCAGGCTTATTGGCATGAGCCGGGCGCTGGACATGATCCTGACCGGGCGCGCCGTGAAAGCTGACGAAGCGCTGCAAATAGGGCTGGCCAACCGCGTGGTTCCCAGCGGCAGCGCGCGTAGTGCTGCCGAGGAACTTGCCGCAGAGATCGCTGCCTTCCCGCAGCAGTGCATGCGCGGCGATCGCCTCAGCGCTTACCAGCAGTGGGATAGGCCAATATCCGCTGCGATCGATAACGAATTCCAGCACGGCTTGCGTGCCGTGGAGCGGGGTGAAACGCTGGCCGGCGCAACCGCATTTAGCGAAGGCGTCGGCCGACACGGTCTTTTCGAATAGACAGTCGCAAAGACTGGCAAGCAAACCGGAGCATAGCGATGAACCGCAAACATTATATTGCGCTGTCAAGCACCGCGGTTTTGGCAATAGGGCTGCTAGCCTGCCAAACGGTAGCGCGTGTCGACACAGCGTTGCTTGAATCGATTGTTGCAGCGCGCCCGGTGGAAGATCGCGCGCGCGATGCCTTTCGCAATCCGGTCGAGACGCTGGCGTTCTTCGATGTCAAGCCTGGCACCACGGTGCTGGAAGTGCTGCCGGGCCGCGGCTGGTACAGCCGGATTCTCGCGCCATATCTTGGTCCTGCCGGCACCTTGCATGCAGTCAACTACGCCGACACGATGTGGTCACTGTTCGGCAGCTTTAACGAGGATTTTGTCGCCGAACGCAAGGCGCAAATGGCGAACTGGCCCGAAACGGTGGCTGGCTTCGGCGGCAATGGCAGGTCAGCGCGCGGTTTCGCGTTTGGCGCTGTCGATGCGTCGCTCAACAATAGCGTCGATACGGTTTTGTGCATACGCGCCTTGCACAACCTGAATCGCTTTGAAGCGCAGGCAGGTACCAGGACGGCCGCACTTGCCGAGATTTATCGAGTGCTCAAACCCGGCGGGGTAGTGGGTGTGGTGCAGCACCGCGCACCGGAAACCGCAGCCGGAACCTGGGCGCTGGGGCAAAACGGTTACCTGAAGCAGAGTGCCGTGATCGAAATGCTCGAAGCTGCCGGCTTCGAACTGCTCGCGAGCAGTGAGATCAACAGCAATCCGCGCGATGTGCCGGGCGAGGGCGATATCGTCTGGCGGCTTCCGCCAAGTTACCGCGGTAGCGGGGAAGATCCTGCACAGCGCGCTGCGGTCGACGCGATTGGCGAGTCGGACCGCATGACGCTGAAGTTTCGCAAGCCTGTTTGAGACTGTCCGCGTTGTTACCAGTCGGTAATGGGCGAGGGGTATATTACAGCGCGCAATAAGCTGTTTTTATTTCGCGTGCGGGCAGACCAGGTATTTCTCGCCACTGGCCATGCGCGCGTAGTTGCGGATCGCATCTGCGCTGAGCGCACCGCCTAGCGATACTTCCGCAGTGTAGTGGCTGGCAAAGGTAGTGCCCAGCTCTTTGGCGACGCGGGTTTTAAACTCGATCGCCTTTTCCATGCCAAAGCGGTGCAGCGCGGCGGTCAGCAACCAGCCGCCAACGCTCCAGTACAGCCCGTAACTGCGGCTCAGCTTGGTGGGGCCGCGGTCAAGGCCGCCATAGATATACACCTGTTTTTGCACATCGGTGCCGTAGCGGCTGTATTC
>JBATGO010000132.1:0-6413 GCA_049665845.1 Pseudomonadales bacterium
GTTTCCATATCGCTGTGCTTGCGCTCGGCATCGAGCGCAGCGAAGGCTTGCTTATCGAGCAGGAAACCTTTCACAGCGAGCCGTTCGGCAACTTCGTCGATATGATTGCGAAGGTAGCGAAGATCGAGCATGATTTATCTGACAGTTATGTTGCGTTATGTGAAGAAAAAAATACGCACAGACACCTGCGTACGATTGCGGAATCAGGCCAGTAATCGGCCAAGCGCCAGGCCGCTCCATACCAGTAAAACGCAAACCAGCACGCTGAGCAGCGGGTAGCCGAGCGCGAGCGCAATGTTACCGCGCTCCAGAAACTGGTAAAGCTCGACCGCAAACATCGAAAATGTTGTCAGGCTACCGAGCAAACCGACCAGCAGCAGGGGGCGCCACAGACTGCCCTCCAGCACGCGCTCCTGCAGCAGCGCGATTACAAGTCCTGCCAGCAGCGCTCCCGCCGCATTGACCAGCAGCGTGCCCCAGGGAAACGCATCGCCGAATCGCTGCATGCTCCAGAGTACCAATGCATAGCGCGCCAGTGCACCGCAGGCACCGCCGAGCGCTATTGCGAGTAAAACCGGTAGAGTGAATGAAAACTGCATGGCGCGATACCCAATCCCCTGGATGCGCTGGTAACACGGCCGCAAACCGGCATGCTAGATGTAGGGCCAGACAAGGCTCGGCATGATACACATTTACTGCATTTTTGCGAGACTTGGAGTCACTGCGGGCTCGCGCGGTGCGTGCAGAGGCATTGGTGCGGTCATGACCGTCGGCAGCAGGGATGCTGCCGTCGAGCGTACATGGATGTATTTACAGCGTGTCATGACCGCGCCAAAGGCTCTGTGCGCACCGAAATGATCCCGGACCGACAAAACTTTTTTCACTGGTGAATGATCTCGGTACCCGGCGCAGGCTCAACGTCAAAAAAATTCGCTTCAACCTCGCCGCTTTGCTTCGAAAACTCGAAACGGCTGTTCTGCTGCATGTCATCGGTGATATTGATTGCCTGCAAATTTTCGCCGCGAAACTCCAGCAGCAACTCGCTGAACAAACCCGCCTCACCGCGTGGCTGCAGCCTGAATAATTGCGGCGCAGCACCACGCGCGCTCGCGCCATCTGTTACCGGCAAAGCTACAACGGCCTCGACCTGATAACGCGCTGCGATAGCGCTGGCATCGCCCTCGAGCAACAACCGCGGCAGCATCGCTACATCGTCGGACAGCGGCTGCACCAGCATTTGTTCCAGATCGCGGTCGTACTGGTAGTAAATTTCGCCCTTTACCAGCAAGGTCTGGGCCAACGGAGCGTTGATCTCCCAGCGAAAACTGGCCGGACGCTGCCAGGCCATCCAGCCGCTGGACTCGTCGACCAGCTGGCCTTCGCTGTCGCGCAGCTGTTGCGAGAAGTTCGCGTAGTAACTTTGTTTGCCGGCCAACAGACTGGCCAGTGCTGCAGCGCCAGGAGAATTCCCTGCATCAAGCGCGTGCACGGCTCCGCCGGTTGCTGCAGCCCATATAACAAACATGCGCAAGATGAGCTGCAAAGCACCCGCAAGCGGCAGTGCAAACGCTCGTGCAAAGGGTCCTGACAAGGCGGTCAGCAAATCATCTCTCCACAGGGATTGTTAGGTTAATTCACGCGCTGCAGCAAGACAGCGGGGACTGCAGCATCGAACCACTACCCGAAAGCAGGCGAAAAATGATCGATGCTCAGGAGGGTTCGGGCGCCAGCACTTCGCGCGAGCCGTTGGACTGCATCTCGCTGACCACGCCCGATGCTTCCATGGTCTCTATCATGCGCGCAGCGCGGTTATAACCAATACGCAGTTTGCGCTGTACCGCCGAGATCGATGCCTTGCGGGTTTGCGTGACGAAATAAACCGCTTCATCGTAAAGCTCATCCGCCTCGTCATCGCTTTCTTCGGCGAGGTCGCTGGCAGCGCCCATATCCTCGCCGCTGGTGCCCTCTGTGACACCGGGAATGTAATCAGGTTCAGCGCGCGAACGCCAGTCATCGCAGACGCGATGAACCTCTTCATCGGATACAAAGGCGCCGTGTACGCGGGTCGGCACACCGCTGCCGGGCGCGAGGTAAAGCATGTCGCCGTGACCGAGCAATTGCTCAGCGCCACCCTGGTCGAGGATGGTGCGCGAATCGATACGCGACGACACCTGGAAGGCAATCCGCGTAGGTACATTGGCCTTGATCAAGCCGGTAATAACATCAACTGACGGGCGCTGGGTGGCGAGTATCAGGTGAATTCCCGCGGCACGCGCTTTTTGCGCGATCCTTGCGATAAGCTGCTCCACTTTTTTACCGACAATCATCATCATGTCGGCAAATTCGTCAATGACCACGACAATGTGTGGCAGCGTATCGAGTTGCGGCGCAACCTGGTCTTCGACATCGACCATCGATAACGGGTCGGGTTGCCACAACGGGTCGTCGATGGGCTCGCCCTTTTCAACACCCTCGCGCACTTTCTTGTTGAAGCCCGCGAGATGGCGAACGCCCAGCGACGCCATCAGGCGGTAGCGCCGCTCCATTTCAGCAACGCACCAGCGCAGTCCGTTGGCCGCATCCTTCATGTCGGTAATCACCGGCGCAAGCAGGTGCGGGATGCCTTCGTAGACATTGAGCTCGAGCATCTTGGGATCGATAAGGATCAGGCGCACTTCTGCGGGCGTGGCCTTGTACAACAGGCTCAACAACATCGCGTTGACACCCACCGATTTACCCGAACCGGTGGTCCCGGCTACCAGCAAATGCGGCATCTTCTGCAGGTCTGCGATAATCGGCTGCCCGGAGATATCGTGCCCGAGTGCAAGCGTGAGTGGCGACTCTGCATCCTGGTAGGTTTCGGAGAGCAATACGTCGCTCAGGTAGACCACCGCACGATCTGCATTGGGAATCTCGATACCGACGTAGGACTTGCCGGGAATCACCTCAACCACACGCACGCTGATTACCGACAGCGAACGCGCCAGGTCCTTGACCAGGTTGCTGATCTTGCTGACCTTGACGCCCGCAGCGGGCTGGATTTCGAAACGCGTGATGACCGGACCCGGCAGCACGCATTTCACCTCGGCGCTTACGCCAAAATCGGCCAGCTTGTCTTCGAGCAGGCGCGAAAAACTGTGCAACTCCTTTTCGCTGTAGCCTGTTTCCCGGTCCAGCGCAGGCGTATCGAGCAACTCGAATTCGGGAATCTGCATATCGCCCAGCGACGCCGAGCTGCGCTTTTTCGTTGTAGCTTTAGCCTGTGGATCGCCGCGCTGCACCAGCGCGCTGGTGCCCTGCACCACCTTGTCGATGACCTTGCGCGCAGCACTGGCACCACCATCGGGCGCCACTGCAGGCGCATCGCCCGATGCAGGACCGGCTGCTGCCAGCCTCGGAATGTCGCGCTCACGCAAAACGCTGCCGGCCTTGAACATATTCGCCTGGCCTGCCTGTTCGCGCTGCTGGCGGGCCGCTTCGCGACTGGCCTGTTTTTCCCGCCAACGGTGTTTGGCGATTTCGCGACCGCGCTGCCACCAGTCAGCTATGGCTGCTGCCGCCGCGGCAACCAGCTGCAGGGTCCATCCGCCGAGGGTATCCATCAAAGACAACCAGGAGACTTCCGCAAACAGGGTCATACCGAACAGCGTGAGCGCGAGCATCAACAGCACTGTGCCGGAAGGGTTCAGCAAGCTATCGAGCCCGCTGCGCAGCGACATGCCGATATAGCCACCGCCACCGAACGGCAATGCGCTGTGATCGGGCAGGCTTGACAGGGAGAACAGGCAGGTCAGCCCGAGCATCAACAGCACTGCGCCAGCCAGCTTGAGGCCCAGCGTTATGGCGTCGAGACGCAGCGGCGTGTAGCGGTCGCGAAAAATCAGCCAGCTGCGGTACAACAACATGGCGGGGATAATGTAGGCGGAAAACCCGAACAGCGAAAACAGCCAATCGGCAACCCACGCGCCGGTCGAGCCCATTGCATTGGCGACGCGGCCATGCTCGCCAAGCGCCGACCAGCCCGGATCCTGCGGACTGTAACTGGCCAGCGCGAGCAGGCAAAATACCGCCACTACCAGCACGCCGATCAGCGTACCTTCCTTGACGACCAGCAAGGTGGTGCTCGCCGTGTCGGCAAGCGAATGATTGGACAGGGTTTTTCGCGCCGTTGCCATAAATTTGATCACTGCTTCGAGAAATTTCGCCCGCCGCGCACGCCGTTTCAAAGACAGCGTCGGCAGACTACCAAGCACACCGCATCAGCACGCTTCAAACAAGCGATAATTGCGCGTGAAATTACGCCCGATGCCTGCCGGGCCCACCTTGCAATCAGGTGAAAACAGGCTACGGCTATAGCTTAACCTGAACCCGCTCTTCCTCTATCATGCATGGTTTGCCTGCTGCGCTGGCCAAGCGTGATACCCGGCCGCAGGTAAAGCAGCAAAAGCCCGCATTCAACCTCAAGGAACGCTTCCCATGCCAGATCCCGTCCACCACCGCCTGGTCATCCTCGGCTCAGGGCCAGCGGGCTACACCGCTGCGATCTACGCGGCCCGCGCCAATCTTTCACCCGTGGTGATTACCGGCATGGAACAAGGCGGCCAGCTCACCACCACCACCGACGTCGATAACTGGCCAGGCGATGATGAAGGCGTGCAAGGCCCCGAATTGATGCAGCGCATGTTGCGCCACGCGGAACGTTTTGACACCCAGGTTATCTTCGACCATATCGAGCGCGTCGAACTGGGCGAGCGCCCGTTCCAGCTGTTCGGCAACAGCGGCAATTACAGTTGCGACAGCCTGATCATCGCCACGGGTGCATCGGCGCAGTACCTTGGCCTCGATTCCGAACAGGCCTTTATGGGCAAGGGCGTGAGCGCCTGTGCCACCTGCGACGGCTTTTTTTATCGCGACCAGAAAGTAGCGGTTATCGGCGGTGGCAACACCGCAGTGGAAGAAGCCCTGTACCTGTCGAATATCGCGTCGGAAGTCGTGCTGGTGCATCGTCGCGACAGCCTGCGCGCCGAAAAGATACTCCAGCAAAAGCTGTTCGAGCGCGAAGCCAGGGGCAATGTCACGATTCACTGGAACCATACGCTGCAGGAAGTGCTAGGCGATGACAGTGGCGTGACCGGCATGCGCATTCGCTCAACGCTGGATGACAGCGAGCAACAAATCGACCTGTCCGGTGTATTTATCGCGATCGGGCACATACCAAATACGGATATTTTTTCCGGCCAGCTGGAGATGCGCGGTGGTTATATCCGGATTCATAGCGGGCTCGAAGGCAACGCGACGCTAACGTCCATTCCGGGCGTGTTCGCTGCGGGGGACGTCGCCGATCATGTCTACCGCCAGGCGGTGACATCGGCAGGCTTCGGCTGTATGGCGGCACTCGACGCGGAAAAATTTCTCGACGACCAGGTCACCAGTGGTAGCTGAATAATCGTGCCTCTGCGTAGCGCGACCGACCGTCAAATACAATGAGTGCGCCTGCCAGCATGATGTTCCCGCCCATTGATTCGGCGCTGTCGGACCCAAACGGTTTGCTGGCAGTTGGCGGGAGTCTTGATCCGGAGCGACTGCTGGCAGCCTACAGCGCAGGCATTTTTCCGTGGTATGAACAGGGCCAACCGGTGCTGTGGTGGTCGCCCGACCCGCGTGCAGTCCTGCAGCCGGACAAGGTGCACATCGCCAGGAGCCTGCGCCGGGCAATGCGTCGGGGCGCCTACGGCTTGAGTATGAATCGCGCCTTCAGTGCTGTAATCGCAGCCTGCGCCGCGCCGCGCGGTGAGGCGGGCACCTGGATCACGCCTGAAATGCAGTCGGCCTACGTCGAACTGCACCAGCGCGGTTTTGCGCATTCGATCGAAGTGTGGCGCGATGATGACCTGGTCGGCGGACTTTACGGCGTGGCTGTCGGCAAACTTTTTTGCGGTGAGTCGATGTTTTCGCGTGCGCCTGACACTTCGAAAATGGCGCTGGTCGCACTGTGCAAAATGCTGCAACTGCGTCGCTGGCCACTGCTGGATTGCCAGCTGGAAAACCCGCACTTGCAAACCCTGGGTGTAACCACCATCAGCCGCGCCGCTTTCAAACAGTATCTGCCTGCTGCAACAGGGATTACACCAACGGCAGCTGGCCTGGGCGCACTGCCATGGCAAAACACGCTGGAACTGCTGCAGGACACGTTATGAGTGTGATCAATAACCTGAAAGTCTTTATGACCCCGCCGCATCCCTGCAGCTACCTCGAGGATCGCGAGGCGACCACACTGTTTGTGGATCCGCGGGTAAACATCGACGAGAATACTTACGCTGAACTCAATGAAATGGGCTTTCGCCGTTCGGGTGATCACTTTTACACACCCCATTGCCAGCGCTGTCGTGATTGCATAGCAACCCGTGTACCAG
>JBATGO010000133.1:0-2957 GCA_049665845.1 Pseudomonadales bacterium
ATATCGTCCATTGGCATGTCCTCGCCAGAGCCCTTGCCTGAGGCGATACCTGAGCCCGAGCCTTTACCCGAACCTGAGCCAGAACCGCTGCCCGAGCCTTTGCCCGAACCTGAGCCAGAGCCGCTGCCCGAGCCTTTACCCGAACCTGAGCCAGAACCGCTGCCCGAGCCCTTGCCGGAACCTGAGCCAGAACCGCTGCCCGAGCCTTTGCCGGAACCTGAGCCAGAACCGCTGCCCGAGCCCTTGCCGGAACCTGAGCCAGAACCGCTTCCTGAGCCAGCAGGATCTTTGGGATCAGGATCTTTGGGGTCAGGATCTTTGGGGTCAGCAAAATCACCTGGATCCTTCACAGGATCATCGACAGGATCGCTTCCTGATAAATAGTCTTTGTAATTCAGATCATTAAAGTCGGTCATTGTATTCTCCCTTTCTTTTTGGTAGTTCGCGCCTTCAGCGTTATACCCGATTAAATGTATATCTTTCAGCGAGTTATCGGTCTGGCACAAACCGGCTTGCTTAATTCAGAATAGTGCATTTTTCGAGCACGCGGTAAATTATGTAGCCTGCCTGCAAAGAGGTCAATATTGCTTTGAATAAATACTCGAGCAAGTTCTGGACTACAGGCAGCGAGGGGAGCTACGCAAATACTTTTGGGCTTGAGATTAGAGTTGGCAAGGCACAGCTTATTGCAGATTTTTACAAGCGCACGCTAAATGCCGCAGCTAGAATTGGAGCCCATTGGTCATTAGTGCGTCAGGATGTATTATTAGCGCATCAGCGAGTAACTGGCTGTGGTTACTTGTGCCACGCACATCGTATTCGTGCTCCCATATGTTTGTTGCTACGAACTTGCACAGCTTGTATAAATAAAAATCCAGATCCCTCATTTTTGTGCGACTTTGAGACGCTGCAATTGTGCGTGGAGGTACTCATGCCCCCAAAGACGGACAGACCGGGCCGGGATCCAGGATTTGTAATCCAACATAAAAAGGAAGAACAATGCTTCGATATTCAATCGTCCTGGCGGGATTGATTTTCACATCGGCTGTAAGCGCCCAGAGCCTGCTGAACCCCGACCTTGATAATGCAACCGGTGAAACGATTAATGATGCCCCGGATAACTGGTCGATCATCGCGGGCACACCGGATGTGGTCGACGGCAGCAATCCCGGCGGGGTCTGCGATGATTCAGATGTCGATGTCTGCGGCATTTATGGGCCCGGCACGAGCAACACTTTGTTTGCGCGGCTCAGGAACAGCAATAACAGTGGAACCTGTGGCACGCTAACGGCTGAAGGTATCGAGCAAACAGTGTCAGGGCTTGGAGTTGGCGTACCGTATCAAATATGTTTTTACGCGATTAATGTCGGTAAGGGAGATGCATGCCCCAACGCTCCTGAAGACGTTGATCTGCAGATCCTGGTTTCCGGGCAGGCTGCACAGGCTGTCAACATTCCGTATGAGGGAACGGCTTCAACGCCAACCTGGGATCAATTTTGCGTCAACTACACTGCAACCAGCGCCAGCCATACGCTCGGCATCCAAATGCCTACCGGCGGCGGTGCAGGCGGAGATGGCCACGTTTTTTATGACACCATTCAAAACGCCATCGCGCCCGATACGGACGGCGACGGCAACGCAGATATTAACGATCCTAATCCCTCGACGCCCACAGCAGCAAACGACACGGGCAGCGGCACAGCGGGTGTAGCCGGAACGTACAATATTCTGGTCAATGACGATTACCTACCGAATAATTTACCCAGTAATGTGGGCACGACTGCGATTACCGACCTCGGTACTGGTACGGCAGCCGGCACGATCAGCTTCAACAACACGACCGGGGAGTTGACCTACACGCCAACGATTGGCGAAGGTGGCACTGCGCCAACCGTGGACTACCAGGTCTGCAACACGGACCCGAACCCGAATGTCTGTGCGACGGCAACCGCAACCATTACGGTAGCAGCGGCGCCGGACACGGATGGCGACGGTAATCCGGACCTCACAGATCCGAATGTAAATGCCGCGACGGTGGCTGCGGATTCAGGCGCTGCATCACCCGGCTCTGCGAGTATATTTGACGTTTTGAATAACGATGATTTCCTGCCCGGCAATGATGCCAACAACGTTGGTACTACCACACTGTCAGACACCGGAAACGGTACGGCAGGCGGTACTGTTGTTCCGAATGCGGCAACAGGCGAAATCAGTTATACGCCGTTGCCAGCAGAAGCTGGCACATCGGTGACGATCGAATACCAGGTCTGTAACAGTGACCCGAATCCGGACGTCTGTGGTACGACGCTGCTTACCGTCAACGTAGCGGCTGGCCCCGACACCGACGGTGATGGCAATCCTGACGCTACTGATGCCAACAGTGCAACACCTGTTGCAGTGAATGACGGGGTGCTTGGTACGGCCGGTGTCGCCGCCAGTTACGACATTCTGGCTAACGACGATTTCCTGTCGAACAACGCTGCCAATAATGTTGGTACGACTGCAATTACTGACCTCGGTACCGGTACTGCCACGGGAACGATCAGCTTTAACAACACGACTGGTGAGTTGACCTATACGCCGACGATAGGTGAGGGAGGCGCTGCGCTAACAGTGGACTACCAGGTTTGCAACACCGACCCGAACCCTGATGTCTGTGCGACGGCAACCGTAACCATCACCGTTGCAGCGGCAACCGACACCGATAACGACGGCAGCCCGGATGTGATCGATGCCAATGACAGCACACCTACCGCTGTCAACGATAGCGTCAATGGTACTGCGGGTATCGCCGCTATCTTCGATATCCTGGCCAACGATGACTTCCTGCCGAACAACGACAGCAATAATGTCGGCACCACGGCGATTACGAATCTTGGTACTGGAACGGCAGCCGGCACGATCAGCTTTAACAACACGACTGGCGAGTTGACCTATACGCCGACGATAGGTGAGGG
>JBATGO010000134.1:0-6151 GCA_049665845.1 Pseudomonadales bacterium
CGCCCTGCGTGAGAGTATTGCGCGCCGCTGCGGGTTGTAATCCCAGCTTACATAGCGCAGCCGGTTTTCGTTTGTAATACCGGTAAGATTGTATTTGAAAGTGCCGTGCTCGTAGTGATAGCTGCGGAAGGGGTTGTCTTCACCCCAGGGGTTGTTGCCCGCAGCAGCAGGCGTGAGGTCGGGATAACTGACGTGCTCGAGTTGCCGAAGGCCTGCCGCATTATCACCTTCGGTATAGGCGTATTGATACCGCGCGCCAGCGGCATCAACCACACTAGCCAGCAATCCCTCTTCATAAGTGAAACGCATTTCTTCGCCCGCGGCGGACGAAACGCGATCGAGCGTCGAGGAATCGCCGTCGCCACCTTCTGTAACTGGCATAGCGTATTCGAGATCGTAGCGCATACCATTTTCACTGCGCTCAACAAGCTTGCCAATGTCGTTAAAGGTTTCAGCCAAACCTGACATATTCCGGTAGCGCCAGCGAGACAGCCCGTTGTTATCGAGCAGTTCCTCAAGCTGTTCGCCTGAACCTGGTGCAGCCTGCCACTTGCCATCGCGATAGGAAAAATAGCTCAGGCCGACTTCCGCTCTTTCGAGTATTGCCCCATCGAGTTGCACAATCGCATTTGACTGCAATGCTGATGCGGCACAAAAACCGCTCTGCGTTGCGCCGGCACCGCTAAAATCGGTGATCGTATTGCAACCCTGAAGATTAACCGGCTCCGATACACCCGCGAGCGGGCGGAATGTAAAACGCAGCACGGCATCGAAATTGTGCCGCCAGTGCGGGCCCAGAGAAATGCCGGCTGCAAAAGCAGTTCGGCTATCGAAAATGCGCTCGAATTTGATGCCGGCCGGCGCTTTGGTATTGATGTCAGTTTCGCGTTGTACTTTTACGCCTGTCAACGTGCGGATCGGGTTACCGGAACTGGGGTCGGGGCATGGCTTTTTCTTGTTCTCGTCAAAGCCCTCACACACTTCACCATTAAATGCCATGCCAGCGGGACAAGCCGGACCCCAGCTTGCAGGCCGGGCGGCGCCGTAACTGCGGTCCCCGTTGACGTTATCAAAGGAACAACTGATCGACAGGTTAATGCCGGTCTGCGTGACATTTTCAACCGCGCTGTTGCTGGTATTGTTGATGTTTGAACAGCCGAAACTTGCGGCAGCCGACGCATCAGAAAAAACCTTGAATTCACCCGGGCCCAAATACATCTGGTAGCCCCAGACTGGTGGCCGCGATGCAGCAAGTTGCGTGCTCTGCAACGCAAAAACAAGCAGGCAGGCGCGCGAGGCGTAAGCCTGCGGGGAAAACCTGAAACGCCTGGATAAATATTCTGTGGCTGGCAACAATCCCTGTCGCATCGAAAAAACTCCCTTGTTTGTTCAGCGTTCCTTCGCGCTTTTGCGCCGGAATCGGCTTGCATCGAAAATCATGATAAATGCCGCGGCCAGCACAAGCGCCATGGACAGATTGGGCGCCCCCTTAAACTGCCGGACGGCGAGATAGCCCTGGTCCAGCATAACCAATACACCGGCTGCCATCGCAAATGTAAAACCCCTGGCCGACAACAAATAACGCTCGCCGGCTCCGCAACGCCAGGCCATGCCAAATGCACAAAGCAAATCGACAAGCGCATAGGGCGCAAGCGTTGGATACCAGGCAAAGCCAAACAGGTAGAGCAAAGCGAGCAATGCCGCAAGCAATCGCAGGAAGCCGGAAAGCAAGCGGTTATGGTCCTTGTTCACAGTCGTCGCATTCCTTTTGCGCATCGTCGTAGGCATCGCCGGAAGCGCCATCAAATACGCTGGACAACAAAAAGCCGTACAGGCAGGCGCCGTTGGTACACAGCTCCAGATCGCATTGCTCCTTGCTCTTGCTGCAATCCCCGTAGCATTCGTCGTGCTTGCGGCAGGCATCGGTAAACGGGCCATCCGGTACAAAGCGAGCGTTGGCACCGGAGCCGCACACCGGCCCGAAAAAGAACAGGCCATAGGGATCGGTAAAGCGCAGCGGATTACCACCCGCATAGGCATAGGTATTCAGCCCGCCGGCCGGACCCAGCGGATCGCTTTGCAGGTACCTGCCGGTGGCGCTGTCGTAATCGCGATGATAGTTGTACCAAAGGCCGCTTTCGCTATCAAATACCTGGCCGGGTAGCCCGTGAACCTGTTCCTGTGTTTGCGCAAGCAGCACAGTACGGTTGCCAAACGGCGAATATTTGGCGTGCCACACCATAGCCCCGGACGCATTGCTCAATGCCCAGGGGCGGCCGAGATGATCGTTATGGTAGTACTCAACGCTTTGCCCCACTGCGCTGCCAAGCACCCGCGCTACCCTGGTTTCGCCAAGATACAGGTAGAGAACTGATTCGATTTCGGCCGGGGAGCTGGACACGGTGTAACGCGCCAGTAGCTTACCCGCAGTATCGTAGATCATGTGCCAGTTTTTATTGTTCGCCAGCTTGCGAACGCGCTGGCCATCGGCATTGTATTTGTACTCGGCCAATGTTGATTCATTGCCCGTCGAGTCACTTGCCGTGATTGATGCCAACCTGCCGAAGCCATCGTAAGCAAGTGCCATACCTTCCCCTCCCGGCTTTGTACTACCAATGACCCGCCCGCTTTGGTCGTGGGTAAACTGCTGGCCCGGATTACCGCCTGCAAGCGTATCGACAACCATTTGCAGACGATTACTGTCGTCAGCATATGTATATTCTAAATCTTCGAGCAACCCACCTGATTCATTGAAACGCTGGCGCGCGATTCGGTTACCCGCACTGTCGTAGTCAAAACTGATCGAACCGTCGGGCCCCGCGTACGCTAGCAGTCGATGCAATGCGTCGTAGCTGAACTGCTGGGTCGACTCGACCATACCACTTTGCTGGTATTGCAACAGGTTACCCGCCGGGTCATAGGTAAATTCCTGTGCGGCGCTAAAATCACCACCTGATTCATGAATTTGCTCGAGACGATAATCAAGCCCGTACTGCAGCGCGCGTTCTATACCATTACCCAGTGTATACCCGGCTGCCGGCCCGAACGGCAGGTATTCCACGTTGGAGACAATAGGAGTGCCATTGAGATGAATCGCGGTGACCTGGCCTGATACATTGTGCTGATAGCGCAATTCACTGCCATCGGGAAAGTCCATACCGGTAAGCCGATCATCGGGATCATAAAAAAATCGCAAGGTATATTCGCGATCGTCGATGCGGTTTACTACTTGCGTGGTGTTGCCCCGATGGTCGTATCGGTATTGCGTGGACCCGCTGCTATCTGACTTGAACACCAAACTGCCCGATGCGTAATTTTTTCCACTGCCCTCACCGCCGCCTGCAGACAGGTCGCCCTGGTCGTACAGGTAATTAACCTCTTTATGTGGCTCTCCCGGCACCTCGACACGAACCAGCCGGCTTGAAGCGTCGTAACGGTAGTACTGCTGCCTGCCTGCTGCATCGCGCTGGCTGGTTACATTGCCTGCTGCATCGTGGCTAAAGGAAACACTACCGACGTCAGTGCTTTGGCGCTGTTTCGTATTCCCGAATGCGTCGAAATCAAAATGTGTTTCCACCCCGCGCGGGTCTTCAATCGTGGCCAGGAACCCGTTGGTACCATAGCGAAACGCCACGGTATTGGCGTCAACGTTTGTACTGTTACTGCTGTCGCCGATGTTGTCACCGCTGTTCTCGCCACTGCTCTCGTTACTATCCTCACCACTGCTCTGGTCACTGCTACCGTCACTGCTTTCACCGCTATGCGGACTACCTTGAGCAGAATAAGATGCTTGTGCGATAAGCTGCCCTAGTGCGTTATAGGTTGCCTGTTGGCTATGCCCGTTTGCATCGGTCAGCAATAGCGGCTTGCCATTTTTGTTGTAATCGTAATCACGTCGCGCGCCCTCGCCGTCGACACTGCGCCTAAAACGATCCAGGCCGTCGTAGTAGCGTGCAAATTCGTAATGCGTAACGCAATTGTCATTCGCATCGCCCGCAGTCTGCACACGGCAGAGCGATTCCATCAAGCGATTGCCCGTCGCATCGAGGCGATAATTGATTTGCTGGCCGCCGGCATCCCGTATTGATACCACTTCGCCGCGCGCGTCGTAACGGTAATCAAGCCAGCGCCCCGAGGGAAATATCACGCGTTTGAGCTGACCTGCATCGTCATAACTGTACTGCGTGGTGAGCTTATTGGCCGCTTTTTCCGGGTCGTGCACAGTACTGCTCAGCAGCCATCCTCGCGGATGGTACTCGAGCGAAGTCTTTACTCCATTTGGATCGATGATCCGCTGCGCCAGGCCTTGCGCGTTGTAATCGAGCAGCTCCGTGGTATGCCCTGCTTCATTGACCGTGCGCAGCATGTTTCCACGGGTATCGAAATAGCTGGCACGTTCAGCAACGCGGCCTGCAGCAACCAGCTGCTCGCGATGCGATGCCAGCGAAGTAATTCCTGGCAGATCGTGCCAGGTGTATTGATGGAGTGTGGTTAACGTATCGGGCGATGGGCCAGGCGACAGCGGATCTGCGCGGATATCGCCTCCGTTAAGCAGGCGTTGCTCGATGTGCACCAGGTCAGCCATATCGAGCTTGCCATCACCGCCACCGGGCGCGCGGTCGTATTGCGCGCGCAAGTTGTAAGGCAATTGCGCCTCACCCAGCAGGTGCCGCTCCACACCCAGCAATGCCTGCATGGCCGTGCGGCGGGCGTCCGGATTACCTGCCAATGCCTGCGTCGCATAATGCAGTAAAAATATCGAAGCACAGATCGCAAGCCATCTGTACCTGATTGTAAATCGACTATTCTTCATTCGGCTTCCTTGCCTTAAAAATTCGCTCGCTGAAGGTGACACCTTACCGTCACATCACGTCACGTCACATCACGCCACGCCACGCCAAGCCAAGCCAAGCCACGCCACGCCACGCCACGACAACGCCGCTCAACTGCCTGCCGTAATTTTTGCACTCAAGCCATCGATAACGTTACCGTGAATATCAAAATACAGCGGCGGCGCAGCCCATTCGAACGGTAATTCGTTTTGCCCCCGGTACCTGTTTGCAAGCCAGCCAATCGCCACCGATGACAAATCCTCGAACACGCTTTGCATACCCGCCGCATAAACCTGCTTGCCCTGCCGGGTAAAACCGTGCGGGTTACGCAGTGTAATAGCAATATCGCCAGCGTCGTTGCTCTCTGCATTCGCGGCTTTCCAGCTCAATTGCAGGTTCGGGTCGCTGGATAACTTGGTAATGGCGAAACCCGGCGAGATACTATCCGCCTGGAAATGCGATTTCTGGTAGCGAAAGTGAAAAACGACACCCGCTATTGTGGTGGCGGAGTCGAAGACATCGCTCACCACCGTTTCAATACGCACGTGGGGTAACGGACTGGCCTGTAGCAACCAGCCCGAATGCAGCGGGGTCAGGTTACCTGCATGTTGCAAAACGCGCTGGTCATTTGCAGGCGGCTCGGGTAGCGCGTCGGCGGGAATAATTTTTAACGCATGCACACTGCTGGTTTCCAGGTCGGGCATGTACAACTCAAGCAGCCCCTCGCCGGGAGATATCGGCGGCACTGCGGGCGGAGCTTGCGTTAGCGGATCGACGAGATCGACAATAGCCAGCTTCTGGCCCGCGTAAATCCCCTTGTTGGTACTGAATGCCCCGAGGCCAAAGCCGCTTACCGGATCGGGTTGTACGCGCAACATATGGCGCAGCGATACGGTATGCTCGGCGCCCGCGTGATCGAAGAACGTCGCCTGTACTTTGGCGGGGTCGGGCATTTGGTGGCGCACAGCGTCGACGGCCACAAGCACGGTACCGCCGGGGCGCGCCTCGTTGGAAATTGCGTCGTAGCCGATACAGCCGGACAGGTTGGCTAGTGCGAGCGTGACACCAAGGACATGAAGGGGAGAAAGAGATTTTTGCGCTTGCTTACACTGGGTGATTGGTAGCATTGCCGTTTGCCTCCGTGCAAACTTTAGAAATGAAATTCTTACTTAAAGTGCTTTTACTGCCGCTGCAAAAAACGAAGTTACCGTCTAGTAAATATCTTAATTGGCTAGTGCGTGCGATGTAAAGTAAAAACATGCTTATAGAATTAAACGCAAAGTTCGCGTTTTACCCTGCTTTCACGGACAGTTTAGTAA
>JBATGO010000135.1:0-6230 GCA_049665845.1 Pseudomonadales bacterium
CCCACACACCAGTCGGTCAGCGGGCTGAACAGGTAGAGTCCGAGTGCCGAGATGGCAGCGGAGAGCAGCAGCGCGAATAGCCAACCGGCACTTCGGAAGGCATCAGGGAACAGCGCCACCATGCACAGCAGGGCCAGTGTATTCAGCGACAGGTGTTGCAGGTTCAGGTGCACCAGCGCATGGCTGAAAGCCTGCCAGGGCTGGGCGCTGAAGCTGCTGCGCTGGTAGCCCATTGCCTCGCTCCACTCCGGCAGGAACAGCAGGTAGAACGATGCACCCAGCAGTACCAGCAGCAGCAGGGCGGATCGTGCGTGATCGTGATTGGCGAGCCATCGGAGCAGGTTGGTCATGCAGGTGTCTGGGTCAGGATATGGATGGTATGGAATCGCGCCACTACCGCGGCGTGGCGGCGCAGTTTACCATTTACCGCGCTGTCCGGTTGGTTCCTCGGCAGGTCCGCATGGTCTGTTTCGCATTGTCTGTTTCGCAGTGTCGATTTCGCATTGCCTGTCCTGTTCGCGACAACGCAGTATAAATCCATGCGAGCGCTTGCTCTTAATGAGTCAGGCGGGACTATAATCGCGTCAGGTGGCGGGGTAAAGCAGGTGCTGTGAAAAGTTTTCCTGCAACGGTTTGGCGATGCGGTTTTTACGCACTTTTATGGCTATTTTTGCCAGCAAACGGGCGCTATTAATTGCTGCCCGTTGATTGACAGCCCCCGGTTGAACCCTATACTCGACCTCGCTGGATAGCCGTTATTTATTTGTCTCCCTGTCCGACATGCAGCTGTGCCTGGCCGAACAACAGTTCATGAGATATTTCGTATTTCCAGCATCAATACTTCGTTCGCACCGTCGTTTGTGCAATTCCGGGTTGTTTGTACACGCAGGCTTGCAACGAAGGCTCGCCCAGTCATTATTGTCAAAGTTGGTATTTCTTATGTCTGAAGTAACTACCGGTACGGTCAAGTGGTTTAACGACGCCAAGGGATTCGGTTTTATCGAACAGGAATCCGGCCCCGATGTTTTTGCGCACTTCAGTGCGATTAAAGCAGAAGGTTTCAAAACCCTCGCCGAAGGTCAAAAAGTCCAGTTCACCGTTACCCAGGGAGATAAAGGGTTGCAGGCCGAGAATATCGAGCCCATTTAACATGCCTGCTCCGGTTGCGCGTGGTCTGCCGCGATCGACGCTTGTATTGTTCGAAAAGCAAGGCCTTGCGCCTTGCTTTTTTTATGTCCGTGCCGGTAAGACCATGATGACGGTCCAGCTATGAAAATGCTTTATTGCCCGCAGTGTGCAACGGCATTAACGCCCTGCGAAATAAACGGCGAACAGCGCAATGCCTGCCCGGTACCCGAATGCAGTTTTGTCGACTGGGGTAACCCGGTGCCGGTAGTCGCCATTATCGTGGAATTGCCCGAAGGGGTTGTACTGGCGCACAACGTGACCTGGCCAAAAGATTTCTTTTCCATTATCACGGGCTTCCTGGAAGCAGGTGAAGACCCTGCCGCTTGTGCGCGTCGCGAAACACAGGAAGAACTGGGGCTGCAATGCCACAGCGCTGAGCTGGTTGGCGTGTATCCGTTCGTACAGCAGAACCAGGTCATCATCGCGTACCATGTCCAGGCCAGCGGCGAGATTGTGCTCAATGACGAACTTGACGCCTTCCGGGTTGTCCCACCAGAGCGCTTGCGGCCGTGGAACCAGGGTACCGGGCTTGCCTTGATTGACTGGCTTGGGAGCCGCGCCGGCCAATCCTGACTGCCGCAGCACAACGCGGCCGTCCGCTGTGCGGCGCCCTGCCTCTTGCCTGGCAAGCGGGTCATGCCATTAAAAGCGTGAATATCGCAAAACCGGGAGCTGTGCAGCGCTTTACAGTGGTGATCGCTGCCATAATTTGACTGGTTCCGGGCCGTTCATGCTGCCGTGCAATCAGGCTGTTGCCCTGCCGGCCGGAACGCTGTGATACCCTGCGCCAGAGGTTATTTTTATGCCAGAAAACTGTGATTCCGGATTGCCGGTTGTCATCGCCCAGGCTCAACTAGCGTTGTACGAACATATCGATCCGGCACCGCTCTACAGTCGCATACGCGAAGTCTTTGCGCGCGGCTTTACCATCGACTGGACCAACACGCTTTTTATCAGCATCACGCACCTGGTTTTCCTGCTCGGCACGCCGCTGGCTTACTGGTTCGCGCCGGCCGGATTGTGGAAGGTCATGCTGGGCTGGACAATAGTGCACATGCTGGTCGGCTGCCTGTCGACAACCGTGTACGCGCACCGACTGATCGCACATGGCGCGGCGAAAAAAGTATCCTGGCCAGTGCATCTTGTTTTTGGATTTATCGGGCAGGTTTTTGCAATACAGGGCAGCGTGCGCAGTTGGGCCGCCAAACATATTATTCATCATGGTGTCGACAAACACGGCAGGCACCACCTCGACCCCTACAGTGCGACATGGTTTGGTAACACATGGCGCAACTTTTTGTGGTCACACATGCTGACCTATTTCTTTTTTCACCCGGAGCAGGAAGCGGTAGACCGCGCTGCCGCGGCGAAGAGTTCGCCGATGCTGATCTGGCAGGAGCGGCTGTATTTACCGCTGCTGATCCTGCTGAATTTTCTTTTGCCGCTTGCGCTGGGTTACTGGCTGGCTGGTAGCGTCGGCGCGCTCTGCCTGCAGGTTGCCGCGATAGGCGGTTTTATCCTGGCGCAGCACAATACCTGGACAGTGAACAGCATTACGCACCTGTGGGGCGCGCATAAAGCCGCGACCAGTTCGGCGCGCAACAACTATATCTGGATGGGGCCGCTGGGCGAGGGCAATCACCACGCCGACCATCATGACCATGGGCAGGACTATCGCAACGGTTTTGGCTGGAGTGGCTGGCTACTCGATCCTTCGCGCTACGTTATCCTGTTGTTGCGCGCGTTTGGCCTGGTAAAAGGATTACGCCGTGCCAGCAAGTACAAGGAGGCGCAGATCATCGCGCGTCGTGCCCTGCAAAATGCGCGCACCAAGTTGCACGACAGCAACTGGCGCGTGTGGGAGGGCAAGCTGCAGATGTTACAACAGGAATGGCTCGAGGCCACACAACGCTGGGAGCGTTATCGCCATGCGCGCACTGTACTGCTCGACGAAAAACAGATAGCTGAAGCCACGCTGCGTTGCAGTGCGCATGGCAAGGTTGCAGCCAGCGAGTTAAGTGCAAGGCTCGCGGCGCTCGGCGCAGATTTGCAGGAAGCCAAGCAACAGATGCGCCAGCGCAAGCAGGCGTTTTTTGCCGCAGTCAGCGAAGCCTGCTCACCCCGATACGCCTGATCCTGTGCTGCGCACAGGCGTCGGCCTGCAGGTGCTAATGCAGTTGCGCGAGCATCTCCCGGTCAAATGCGACCAGCTCGTCGATGCGCGAATCGCGCATTTTTGCGCTCCAGTCAGGGTTTGCGATCAGCGCGCGACCGACTGCAGCAAGATCAAAATCGCCGCGATTCATACACTCAATTAATCGCTCGACGCCAATCGCCTTTGCGTGCGCGTCGCCGTGGCCGCTGGCTGCGGGGATAAAGTCGTTGTCGAGGCCAATACTCCCTACGCTGATGGTCGGCCTGCCGGAAAGTTTTTTCACCCAGCCGGCAAGATTGAGTTCGCTGCCCTCGAATTCCGGTTCCCAGAAGCGGCGCGTCGAGCAGTGAAAGATATCGACGCCAGCCTCGACCAGCGGCTGCAGGAACACGCCCAGTTCATTCGGGTTCTGGCACAGTCGTGCAGTAAAGTCCTGCTGCTTCCACTGCGAGATGCGCATCGAGACTAGAAATTGCTCGCCCACCGCGCTGCGCACAGCGCGCGTCACGTCTGCGCCAAAACGCGTGCGATTTTCCAGCGAGCCGCCGTACTGGTCGTCGCGGAGATTGGTGCCCGCCCAGAAAAACTGGTCGATCAGGTAGCCGTGTGCGGCATGCAGTTCGATGCCGTCGAAGCCAACCTCGCGCGCCTGCGCTGCGGCGCGCGCATACGCGTCAATTACTGTTTCGATATCACTTTGCGTCATTGCGTGGCACACTTTCTTGCCGCCGCCTTTGACCAGGCCGGAAGGGCTGTAACCGGGCGTGTCGCCGCCGGGCTCGATGCCCGGTTTGCGCATCGCGCCCACATGCCAGAGCTGCGCGGCAATTTTACCGCCTCGCGCATGTACCGCAGCCACCAGTTCACGCCAGCCATCGGCAGTGTCCGCGCGGCCGATAAAGGGCACATCGGGCTGGGCGGTGGCCGCAGCATGATCGATACAGGCGCCTTCGGTAATGATCAGCCCAACCCCGCCCTCGACGCGGCGACAGTAGTAATCGATCATCTTCCGGTTAACGACGCCGCCGGGCGCGCTGGCCCGCGTCATCGGTGCCATGACCACACGGTTCGGTAGCGAAATTTTTGCGTGCTCGAAGGGTTCAAAAAGAATATTTCGTGCGGTCATGTATGATGGTTCCTGTATTTACTGCGTGTGCTTGCTGTGTGTGTTTGCTGCGTGTATTTACTGTGTGTGCTAGCAAATAGTTGCGAAATCCGGGCCAGAGAACAAGGCGGTGCGAAAACTTGCGCGCGGCGATTATAAACGCCTTGCAAGGCCTTGTATGTTGACAGCCTGTAAGGATTTTTCAAAAATGCAGGTGTATTGCTGTATTGTTTCGATTCACTATCTGCTATTTGCCATGAGTCAGGGCGGCGGCGCGGCAAGCGTACCGCCTTTCTCTCAAGGAGACCTTCCATGCAAGTTGTTCCCTCGGGCCAGGCATGCGGCGCTACCGTGACTGGTATAGACCTGTCGCAAGCGCTGGACAATCTCACTATCGCGACATTGCGTGACCAATGGCTGCAACACAAGGTGCTTGCGTTTCCGGCGCAGCAACTGTCCACCGAAGACCTTGAGCGTTTTACGCTTTATTTCGGGCCTTTTGGGGAAGATCCCTTTATCGAACCCATCGAAGGCCATCCACATGTGATCGCCGTACAGCGTGCGGCAGATGAAACCGGACCGGTGTTTGCCGACAGTGTCTGGCATACCGACTGGAGTTTCCAGCTCACGCCTCCAGCGGGTACCTGCCTGTACGGCATCACAATTCCGCCAGTTGGAGGCGACACGCTGTTTGCCGACCAGCAGCTGGCACTGGCGCAAATGCCTGCGCAACTGCGTGCCCGCATCGAGGGTAAAAATGCGCGGCACACGGCAAGACTCGGTTACGCGCCCGACGGTGTGTACGGCGATGCAGCGCGCGAAACCATGAGCATGAAGTTTTCTCCCAGCGACGCGGCCAATGCCGAGCAGCTGCACCCGCTTGTTCGCGTCCACCCTGAAACCGGGCGCGAAGCAATCTACGGGGCCTTCGGTTATATTCTTGGCATCGAGGGCATGGACGATGCCGCAGCGGGCGACTTGCTGGCGGAATTATACGCGTGGCAGACGCGGGAGGAATTTCGCTACCGCCATCGCTGGGCGCCAGGCACGCTATTGATGTGGGACAATCGCAGCCTGCTGCATACAGCACAGGGCGGCTACGACGGTTACGCGCGCTTGTTGCATCGCACGACGATTGGCGCGAAGCCTGCATGAAGTATTCCGGGGTGCGGCTCGCGTTTCGACCTGGGGTTTGCTGTGGACTACAGTACGCAGCGCCGTGCCTGTGTCTTACGACCCTATCGGGATAAAACGTTATGGCCGAAAACGTTGCGACCGTGCGCTGCGAGCGTGACAAAGCAATTGCCACCCTGACGCTGGATAATGCCGCTCGCCACAATGCGCTCGGCCAGGCGGAGCTCGATGCGCTGTCCGTTCAGCTGGATAAGCTTGCTGCTGACGATTCACTGCGCGTACTGGTGCTGCGCGGCGCGGGCGAAAAAACCTTTTGCGCTGGCGCGGCGCTGGACCAGCTCGACGGCGTCAACTTCGACGGCGATTCTTTTGCGCGCGTTACGCAGCGGCTTGCTGAACTCGCAATCCCTACCGTCTGCGCATTGAATGGCAACGTGTTTGGTGCCGGGGTTGATCTCGCTCTGGCCTGCGATTTCCGCATTGGCCTAGAAGGTACACGCATGCGCGTGCCGGCCGCAGCCATAGGCGCATGCTACCCGCCCGCCAGTGTGCAGCGTATCGTCGCGCAGTTGGGTGTGGCGGCGGCGAGGCGACTGCTGCTTGCCGCAGAAATTTTCGACGACCAGTTGATGCTCGAGCACGGATTTT
>JBATGO010000136.1:0-2160 GCA_049665845.1 Pseudomonadales bacterium
GGTCCGCTTCACCCTCAACACCAGCCGGCCAAACGACCGCTTTCGAGATATGCTCAATGACGGCCACTGACCCGAAGGCGACGTTCATCGTCGATCCGCCGCAACTCCATTATGTCAAAACCAGTACGCTTCCATACTCGTGGGCGTATAGTCATTCATTGTGAAAATTCCTCAGTGAGAGTGGGGAACGCGAGGCCATTTCGGCCTCTTTGGCCCTTGTGAATACGAAGACGGCTGAGATCGTCGGCCTAACCCCATATGCAATACATGGAGGGAACGCAATGAACAAGAATCGATTCATAAGAACAACGACAAAGTGGTTGAGGCGAACGGCATACGTCGGAACCTTGCTTGTGTCGCAGACCACCTTCGCTGAGGGAGTGGCTTTGGGAGGTGCTTATTCTCAATTCGATGACTTGTTTATCGTCGCGACAAGCTCTGATGCCGACCAAAATTGCACCAATCTGATAAGCACACTTGGCGCAGTCTCGATCGTTGGTACGGTCAGGCTGCCGCCAGCTACCTATAACTGTCAGGTCTCTCAAGTGATAGTGCCGTCGAACGTAACGCTCGAAGGGTCGGGACAGCTAAATACCAGGATTACCGGCTTGGTGGCGGGCGGGGTGGTTTCTGTCAGCCAGTTTGCGGAAGTCAACAACCTGACCGTAGAGGCTCAGGTGACGAATCAAGGGGTTGTCTTTGCGATGAAGATTTTCGGCAACGGCGCCTTGAATCATGTCACTGTGTTGGCTGAGGGCATCAATAATATTGAGAATACCGGCGTTTTTGTGCCCGACAATAGCGTCGGGGAAATCATGCTGAGCCATGTCAAGGTACGGGCATCCAATGGCACCTCGTTCTCCAATGGACTGCGCGTGCCCGATGCGGACGTAATACTCGATGGCGTCGACATCGAAGCAAGCAATTCTCCATTCGCCCGCGGGATATTCGCAGGTATCAATTCCCCAACAATAACGGTTCGAAATTCAGTGGTCACAGGCGCCTCGAACGCAGTTTTTAATAGTGCGAACGCGACGGTCAACATTGCGGATTCCCAGCTGGTCGGTGGCGTTAACGGAACGGGCACATTCAAATGTTTCGGTGTACACAACGAGAGTTTCCTCGGACTCGACTCCGCTTGCGGCCCGCCTCCGCCTTGATTCTGGAAATCGGCGTCGAATCGACGGTTGTGAACGGCCGTTTCTGGCCGAACTGAGACGGTCGCCAGGAAACTAACTGTGGGGCTGCTTCACATCGCATAGCAGCCGGTCGGAAAATCTGCGGTAAGATGATGGCTCGTGACCCTTTTGAGACGCTCGACCTAGCGTACTTTGGTCGAATTGAACGTCTGCTGGCGCCCACCAATCCGGCCGTTCAAGACTTGCAAATGGTATCAATAGTGATATTATACTGCGATGCCGGATATAACAGACATCCTTGCCAAGATTCGGCGGAATCCCAAAGGGGTGCGCTTTATGGACTTGTGCAAAGTGTGTGATAGCTACTTCGGCAAAGCGCGTATGTCAGGCTCGAGCCACCGCGTTTACAAGACGCCATGGGCCGGAGATCCACGAGTCAATATTCAGAATGCCAAGGGCAAAGCCAAGCCGTATCAGGTACGGCAGGTGCTGTTGGCGATAGAGAAACTTGAGAGCAACAATGGCTAAGCAGATTGATCCTTATACCTATCGAGTAACCTGGTCGGAGGAAGATCAGGAGTACGTTGGCCTATGCGCTGAGTTCCCAAGCCTGAGCTGGCTTGAATCGAGCCAGGAGAAGGCGCTCGCGGGTATTCGGAAGCTGGTAAAAAGTACCGTAGCCGATCTTGAGAAGAACGAAGAGCCCATTCCGGAACCGCTGTCAGCGCATTCCTACAGCGGCAAATTCATGGTTCGGGTTCCGCCGGAAGTTCATCGCGCACTTGCGCTCAAGGCAGCAGAGTCGGGTGTGAGCCTAAATCGATTGGTGTCATCAAAACTGTCATGACCGGAAGGCTCGCTCCATGCTGAACAGAGCCGCAATTCAATTGCGTTACAAAGAGCCCGCAGTAGAGTGGATCAATGACGCCGATCCGATTGATCGAGAGCCGGGCATGACGCTCGATCGTGTCAACGAGGAGCGAACTGTCTATCTCATTCACGAAGATGATGTGGACCCACC
>JBATGO010000137.1:0-5034 GCA_049665845.1 Pseudomonadales bacterium
GGACGGCGTGGAAGTGCTCAATCAAAACACGCCGCTGGCGTTTCCTTCCAACAGCGATGATTTTATTATCGGTGCGGATACGGGTAACCAGTTTATATTTGACGGACTTATAGACGAAGTCAGGTTATGGAGTGTGGTGCGTACCCAGCAGCAGATCCAGGATTCCATGCACCTGTGGTTCGGCAATTGGGTATTCAGTGGTTTTCCGCTCAGTCAACTGGTAAGTGGCCGCATCGCGTTCTGGTCTTTCGATGAAACACCCCGCGATACCTTCTTTTCAATCGGTTCACCAACTGCTACAGGCACGACCATCTTTGATAGCGCTCGACCTTTTGGTCCAGACTTTGACAACGATGGGATCCCCAGCGACGCGGAAGTGTCGGTCGGCCTGGATCATGAAAACGCTGCCGACGCGCTGCTCGATCTGGATGGCGACACGTTCCCCAACATCGACGAATACCGGGCGGGCTCGGGTATCGACGACATTAACGACACGCCCGATGACTACGCCATAACCCAGTACAAGCTGTTTGCTGCCGGAGGCGATGCCCAGGATAACCTGGGTGCGGATTCATCGGCGATATCCGGTAACACTATCGTTTACAGTGCAACCGGCGCGGATATAGCGGCGCGTGATGCGGGCGCGGCCTATGTTTTCCAGCAGTCAGGCAGTGACTGGACAGAGCAGGCAGTGTTGACGGCGTCTGATGCGGCTGCGGGTGATGCCTTTGGGGTAGCGGCCATCGACGGCGACACTGTAATAGTCGGTGCGACCGGCGTCGATTGTGCCGCTGGTGCCGATTGCGGTGCAGCCTATGTTTTTGCGCGGGCCGGCAGCGTCTGGACGGAGTTGGTTAAACTGACCGCACCTGACGAGATTGCGTTTGCGCAGTTCGGTCGCAGTGTTGCCATCGACGGCGACTGGCTGTTCGTTGGAGCGGACGACTCGCGTTCAGGAGTGAACCAGGGCTCGGTTTACGCCTACCAGCGCATCTCGGGTAACTGGAATTACCACAGCAAACTTGTCGCCAGTGATGACACCGGCAACACCAATCGTTCGTTTGGAATTTCGCTGTCGGTCGATGGCGTTGATCTGGTTGTTGGTGACTGGTTTGCCGATTCGGTTGTTGCCGCTACCGGTGCGGCCTATGTCTTTCAGTTGAACGCGGGCACCTGGGTAGAGCAAGCCAAGTTAGTGTCTGACGCTCCTAACCTCAATGATTACTTTGGTTTCAGCGTCAGCATAAAAGGCGACCTGATTGCGGTGGGTGCATACGGCGATGATGATGGTGCCAATAATTATGGCGCGGTCTATATTTTTGAGCGCGCTGGCAGCAGCTGGAGCCAGATTGAGCGCCTGTCGTCGACCGATCCCAACCTTGAGGAGATCGGGCGTTCTGTAGCGATTTCCGGCAAGTGGCTGGTAGCCCATGCAAGATGTAACAGTGGTGTTTGTCCAGCCGGAATTTCAAGTACCGGGGTCGCGCTGTTGTATCTTCGGACGGCCGGTACCTGGCAGTTACAGATTGTCGGAGCCAACGATGGCAATATCGGTGACACGTTTGCAGAAACGGTTGCACTTGACGGCGATACCGTCGCGCTGGGTTCATTCGGAAATGATATCGGCGCGGTCAACAACGGCGCCGGCTATGTGCTCGACCTGAATCGCGATAATGATTCGCTGGGTACCCTTTTTGAACTCGCTTACGGGCTCGATCCCTTCGCCGCAGGTGATGAGACGCTGGACAACGACGACGACGGGCTGGATAACCTCGGCGAGCAGCAGCTCGGTACTTCGCCGTTGCTGGCTGACACCGATGGCGACCTGTTCAGTGACAAAACTGAATCGGACCAGGGTTCGGACCCGCTGGACCCAAACAGTTCGCCGCTCAACCAGGTGCTGCTGTTCAGCCAGCAGGGCAACAGCGACAGCATTGGTTACCAGATCAGTATGGATGGCAACACCGCGCTGGCTGGCTCAGGTGGGGGCAGGGTCTCCGGCGTGGTTGGCGCTGCCTATGTTTTTACCCGTGATGCTTCCCAATGGCAGGAGCAGGCACTGTTGCAGGCTACAGTGCCACAGAACGGCAACAGTTTTGGTATTGCAGTATCGCTTGATGGTGATACCGCTGTAATCGGTGCCGAGGGCTCCAACAAGGCACATGTTTTCGTGCGCAGCGGCACGGTGTGGAGCGAGCAGCAGGTGTTGACTGGCTCGGACAGCGTGAGTGGTGATCGATTCGGCTCAGCAGTTGCCGTGAGTGGCGATACGTTAATTGTTGGCGCGAGGCAAAAGGATTCCGGTGCACTTTATAGTGGCGCGGCCTATATTTTTACCCGCTCGGGTGGAGTCTGGACTGAACAGGCAAAGCTGACGCCGAGCACGCCAAACTACACGAGCTACTTTGGCGCTGCGGTCGCTTTGGAGGGGACCACGGCAGTGGTGGGTGCGCCGGGCGATGAGCAGGGCGGGCAGGACTCCGGCTCGATCTACGTGTTTACCGGTAGCGGTGCTGTCTGGAGCGAGCAGGCAAACATACTCAAGAATGCCAGTATGGGTTTTTGCGCGAACCTCGGTGCATCGGTGTCGTTGCAGGGTGATCGCCTGGTTGGCGGTGCGCCAGGGGGTTTCTGTCATAGCGGGTCTGGATCTATCGGCATTTATGAGCGCAGCGGCTCGGTGTGGAGTGAGCAGGCGATCCTTTTCCCAACTGATGGACAGGGCGAAGACAAGTTCGGAATCAGTGTCGGGCTCGAGGGTGATGCAATAGTCGTCGGCGCCAGCGAATCCGACGCCAGCGATTTTAACGCCGGTGCGGCTTACCTGTTCCACCTTGAGCCAACCGGCTGGACCGAGCAAACCAGGCTGCTGCCGGACGATGCGCAACTGGGCGATAACTTCGGCTTTGGCGCGGCTATTGAGGGTGATGCGATACTTGTTGGCGCAATCGGTGCTGACCAGAATGGTGCTGAATCGGGCAAGGTTTATTCGCTCTATAACGATTTCGATTACGATGGCGTTCCGGCTTCGAGCGATAATTGCCAGCGCGTAGCCAATCCGCCGCAAGGCAATACGGATGGCGATGCACGCGGCAATATTTGCGACCTTGACGACGACCTGTCGCCAGACCCGGATTTCGGATTCCTCGACCTGGTACCGCCCAACCCGTCCGCGCTCCCCGGCGTACAGTTCGACTTCACCCCGACCGTTGGCTACAGCGGCCCGAGTGCGCTGTGTTTTACCGCCAGCAATCTGCCTGCATGGGCGAACTTTGATGCACGCGACGGGCGCATTGCCGGCACGCCGTCAAACGACGATTTCGGCAGCAGCAGTGTAAGCATTACCGCAACAGAAGTGTTGTTCGAACCCGCAGCGATGGCGAGCGAATGTGCTTCCATCGCCGTGCCCGGCGGCCAGTCGCTTGCCAGCCAGCCATTTTCAATCGATGTGCAGGACACGCGTGCGCCGACTGTTTTTGCCTCGCCCAACGGCGGAAGTTTTAACAGCAGTTCGGTTGATGTCAGCCTCACATGCGTGGAATCGTTAGGCGCCGGATGTGCAACTATTTATTACGAAATTGACGCAGTGGCGACAACGTCGTCAACCGCTTTACCGGTAGCTTCACCCGACTACGCTGCAACGATACAGCTAACCAGCGGCGGCACACTGCACTTTATTGCCGAAGATGCAGCAGGTAACGTGAGTAGCGAAAGCACCGCTGCGTTCAGCATCGACGGTACTGCGCCAAGCGTTGTTTTGTCATCGCCGATAAACGGCGAACTGGTTGGTACAGGCCCGCTTGTCAGCGGCGGCGCCAGCGATACCGGCAGCTCGGGTTTTGATCGCGTCGATATCCAGATTACCGGAGACGATGGCAAGGGCCTGAACAGTAGCGGCAACAACGTGGTTGCCGGCAGCAATGAAATCTTTACCTTGTGTACCACAAGCTGTGCCAGCTTCAGCCTGGATACTTCTTCATTCGCCTACACCGATAACGCGCTCTACACCGTAACCGTGACTGCCTACGACAATGCGGGCAACAGCGCGCAGGACAGCCTTCAGTTTGAGTACTACGGCGGCCAGCCACAGTTCACCACGCTGGATCTGAACCTCAGTTCCAACAGCGTGCTGTTCAACGGTGAGGTGGATATCGCGCTGAACCTGTCGGTGCCGGGTAATCCGTCGGCTGACCTGGCGGGAGAGCAGGTCGATGTGACCATTACTCCGCCCGCAGGCTCGGCGAACCCACCGACGCTGCTCAGCCTGGCGGTCAACAGCGCTGGCCAGGTGACACAGGTTGGTGTCGGTGATGGCGTCGTGGCAGGTGGTCTGCTGTTCGACGAGAAGGGCACCTGGACCGTTGAGGCGAGTTATGTTGGCACGATTCGCTACTCGGCATCAGGTAGCAGTGCCGAAGCCCTGCTGGTCGGCACCAGCGCCGGCTACGCTGTGTTGATACAGGGCAAGGCACCCACCAGCGAAGGGCTGGACTCGCACAACAAAACACTGAACCGCGTTTACGATACCCTGAAGCGCCGCAACTTCGCCGACCAGAACATCTTCTACTTCAACTATGACCCAGGCCAGGATGTCGATGGCGATGGCATTCCCGATAACGTGTTCCAGGACGGCAAGGGCATAGACTTTGATCCGGATCTTGTCGGCAAGGCCGGTATCCAGAACCAGGTGCAGAACCTGTACTTCGCGATGAACGCCAACCCGGCACCGCTGTATATCGTGATGGTTGACCACGGTAACACCAGCGGTAGCAGCAGCGAGTTTCTGCTCGATAACGCACTTGATGGCAGCGTGTCGATCACGCCGACGGAACTGGACAGCTGGCTGGATGTACTCGAGAGCAACCTGAATGCACAGGCCGCACTGGAGCCGCGCATCGTTATCAATGGCTCGTGTTACTCCGGCGGCTTTATCGAAGCGCTGACCGGCATTAACGGCACGGCGCTGGCCACACCGCGGGTAGTCATTACTTCTTCGGCAGCCAACGAAGTCTCCTACAAGGGCCCGCTGGAAAA
>JBATGO010000138.1:0-4615 GCA_049665845.1 Pseudomonadales bacterium
CATCCAGGCTTCCCCGCTTTTGGGTGAATTAAGATGGCACCAGTGATGGTAGTCCTTGTGCATCGCCGGGTATTGTTCGTGCAAACTTAGTGCAAGACCCTGGTTCATCGGGTCATTTGCTGCCACACCATGTGCAATAACCTGTGCACCGGTAAGCAAAATATCTCCGGAAACTTCTTTGATCATCAAGTTCTCCCGCTGGTTTCGAGCACCAGGAATAGTAAAAGAAAAAAGGCTAGCGCCGCCTCAAGGAAAGCAATGATATTTCAGGTATTATGCCTCCACCTTCCCGAAATACAAGGGCGCAAGGCAATACTGTCCTGCAGGGGCGAGAGCGGGCCCACGGCAATAATTTCCCGGTCGATGAAATTCAAAGGATCCAGACATGAAATTAATCCCTTCAATTTTTCTTTTCGCTGCACTTCTGTCCAGTTTCACTAGCGCAGCAGCCAACCATGAGCAGGGTACACAACTTCAGAAAGCTGTCTTGGTAACGGGCGCCAGCTCTGGCCTTGGCCTGAAAATGACCCAGGAATTATCCAGCAGCGGCTTCTTCGTTTATGCCGGTGTACTGCACAAAGATGAAATGAAAGCAATGAATGCGATGGACAACGTCGCTGCGGTGCAATTCGATGTGCGTAAACAAAAAGAAATTGATGCGGCAGTAAGGTTTGTCGAGAAGCAGGGACGCGGCCTGTACGGCCTGATCAATAATGCCGGTGTTTCAGTGTTTGGCCCCATGCTGGAAATGCCGGTGAAGCAACTGGACTACCAGATGGATGTCAATGTTTACGGCCCGTTTCGCGTAACCCAGGCCTTTGCACCGCTGATCATTGCAAGCAAAGGCCGCATCGCAACGACAGGGTCTATTGCAGGCATTGTCTCCAGCCCGATGTTTGGCGCATACAGCATGAGCAAACATGCGGTTGAAGCCTACACCGATACGCTTGCCAAGGAAATGGCACGATTCGATGTCAGCGTACACGTGATCGAACCAGGCAGCTATGCATCCAATATCGGTAATGCCGCAAAAACTTTATTGCTGGAAGAAAATTACTGGACGGAAGACAGCCAATACGCTGCTGAGCGCACTATGGTGCTGGAACGATTAGGCCAGGTAGACAAGGGTGCTGACCCCATCGATGTCGCGAAGGCAGCGCTGCATATTATGGCCAGTGACACCCCGAAACACAGGTATATGGTCACTGCAACGGTGGCACAGGCGGATGCAACCATTCGCCGACAAATAAGTAAAATGCTGGAACTCAACCATGGCCAGGTTCATGCATTTAACCGAACGCGGCTGATAGAAATGCTCGACGAAGAATTGGCAAAAAACGCTACCGCTGCAAAGCAGGCAAAATAGGCAACAGCTGTGCCTAAATTTTTATTAGTTCCGTACAGGTAACAAGCTTTAGTGGCGCAGCCATTGCGCATCGGATACAAGACAAACACCACCGCTTCTAGAAAGCACCGGGCGAACTGCTTCCAGAATTCTGTCGACCACAGCCTGGTCATCACAAGCGATCAATATAATGCAATTGCTGGATTCACCTGAAAGCTCGTCTGCCCGGCGTTCGCCACGATCTCCTGCACCCCTTATTTCCGGAATCAGCGTGAACCCCGGCGCGCCCAACTGGCGAAGCTCTTCGGTCAAGCGCTGCGCCTGGGGTGCCTCAATCACAATTTCGATACGTTTGCATTGCTTCATAGCAACCACCTCGCCAATGCATGATAGACAGGAATACCTATTAAGAGATTGAACGGAAAGGTAATCGCCAGCGACATGGTCAGGAAAGTGCCCGGGTTTGCTTCTGGCAGTGCAAGACGCATTGCCGCAGGTACCGCGATGTATGACCCGCTGGCGACCAGCACAATAAACAACAGCGCATTACCCTCACCAAGGCCCAGCAGCGCAGCGACAGCAAGCGCCAGCATGGCATTAATCAAGGGTAAGCAAATAGCCGCCACCAACATCAGGCTGAAGGACTGCGCCCGTCTTCCACTTTCTGCGGTATGCTGAAAGTCCCTGAACCTGCGCGCTGCTACGATGCCCATATCGAGCAGGAAAAGGCAAAGCAGACCCAGAAAAAGATCCTTAACAAGCGGCTCTATCTGGCTCATGCCCGCCGGACCGGTAATCCATCCGATCAGCATGCTGCCCAGGATCAGGAATACCGAACTGTTGAATAGCGCCTCGTTGAGTAACTGCTTCCAGGAAAATGCGCCCGCAGCTGCGGTATCCGGGCTGGCGAAACGCTTGTAAAGCAGGATGCCCACAATAATGGCCGGCGATTCCATGAGCGCCATGGCTGCCACCATATAGCCGCTCCATGCAATTTTCTGTATGTCGAGATAACCGGCGGCAGTGACGAAAGTTACTGCGCTAACCGAGCCGTAAGTAGCGGCGATTGCTGCAGCATCCGCAGCCGTCACGCGACTGCGGAGCGCAAGAAAAATGTAAATTGGTATCGTTGCCGAGAGCAGCATTGCGGCCAGCAGGGTAAGCAGCACGCCGGCATCGATACTGGATTCGGAAAGTGCCACGCCACCTTTGAAGCCAATCGCAAACAACAGGTAGAGGGAAAGAAACTTTGCGATCTGGGGAGGGATTTCAAGGTCGGAGCGCGCGACTACCGCAATACCGCCCAGAAAAAAGAACAACAGGGCCGGCGAGCTCAGGTTACTCAGGAAGGCTGACATCAGGACAGCTGTTTAGCGCCCATCTTTAGCGCCCATCTTTAGCGCGCATCTTGGCAGATTTTTCCAGCACCTGGTCTCGCATTTCTTCCTTGTAGGCGTGCAACCGTTGCCGTAATTTCGCATCGCCGGTTGCAATGATTTGTGCCGCGAGGACGCCCGCATTGGCCGCGTTGTCGATAGCGACAGTAGCAACGGGCACACCTGCGGGCATCTGTACGATTGAGAGTAAGGCGTCCAAGCCTTCCAGCCTGGTTGCGCTGATGGGCACGCCTATCACGGGCAAAACACTCAGCGCCGCCACCATACCCGGCAAATGCGCAGCGCCGCCAGCGCCGGCGATAATAACCTTGATGCCGCGCGACTCCGCTTCCTTCCCGTAGGTATGCAGTTTATCGGGCGTACGGTGCGCACTGACAATATCGATCTCATGGGGAATTTTTAATTTATCCAGCATGGTCGCAGCCGCTTCCATTTTCTGCAGATCGGAATCGCTACCCATAATGATGCCAACTACTGGTTTCACTATACCTTCTCCGGGTTATTGCTGGCTAAACCAGCCAGTGTGTCACTCGCAAGTTCGGTAGCTCGGGAAACCGTTGATGCCACCGTATTGATATGACCCATTTTTCGCCCGATACTTCCGGGCATCTTGCCATACCAGTATACCGTGGTTCCGCTGTCGGGCCGATGGTCAGTAACCGGCTTGTCCGGACAGATCCCTCGCAATGCATCTGTATAAAGAATATTAAGCATGGCCCCCGGCGACAGCTGGGATATTTCAACCAGTGGCAAACCCTGCACAGCCCGAACATGCATTTCGAACTGCGAAACATTGCAGGCATCAAGCGTCAGGTGCCCCGAATTATGTACGCGCGGGGAAATTTCGTTTATCAACAATTCGCCATCGCCCGTAATAAACATCTCGATTGCAAACACACCAACGCCGCCCAGTAACGCCACAGTTTTCTCGGCGAGCCGGACCGCTGCATTTTTGGTCTCGCTGTCGACAGATGCAGGCATAGCAACCAGGCTCACCGAGTTAAGCCCGGTATCAAATTCCATGCTCACTGGCGGATAGGATTGCAGCTCGCCCGATATCGAGCGCACTGTCAGCACGGATATTTCAGTGCAGCCGGCAAGGAACGGTTCAATGACGCTCGGTATGCGCCATAGTGCTGCGGGCGCATCCCTGCGCTTGATAATTTGCACCCCGCGCCCGTCGAATCCTCCCTGGCATGCCTTCTGCACAATGATATCGCCGAAGTCACCAGGAATTTCCCGCCCGGCAGGCTCGCCACCCGGGAAAACCCGGAAAGGCAAAGTGGGTAGCTGATGGCTGGCAAGCCAGGATTTTTGCCTGCCTTTATCCTTTAACAGCATCAGAATGCCTGCGCCCGGACCAACAGTGACATCACCCTGCTGCTCTGCCTGAAGAAGCCGGTCGAGTGTTTCGTCCGGGATATCTTCCCTTTCGAAGGTAACCGTGTCGCAGCTCGCGACAAACTTGTCGAAAATTGACAGGTCGTCAAGCGGGCCCACGAAGTATTGCGCTGCAAGACCGAGCGCCGGCGCGTCCTCGGTTCCCGACCAGAGCACGATATCAATCCCGAGCCGATCTGCGGCCTGGGCAAGGTAAAGTCCCAACTGGCCTGCGCCAATTATTCCCAGCCTTGCGCTCATCGAATATTCCCCGGGTATCTCGCGGTCGGTTCTGCAACCAACCCAATCAGGTTATTGAAAAATAATCCAATCCCGCTCATCGCTACAAAGCGAGCGGGGCGCGAAAGGCAAATTTGAAATTCAGGATTTTTCTGTCCGCTGCAGCACCATCACGGTCAGTGCAGGCAGCATGGTGAGTGTGACCAGGGCCGCGCCAAGTATGCCGAACATAACGATCGCTCCCACCCCCCGA
>JBATGO010000139.1:0-2311 GCA_049665845.1 Pseudomonadales bacterium
CAGGTTTTGCTTGCGAATTTCTGGCTTGATCTCATCAAGTATTTGATTCAGTAAAGAATGCGAAACCTGCTCGTACATGGCTACTTATTTTTTTCCTCGTCCCAACGAGACATTATGTTCTTATAAAAATCAATATCACTAACAGTCGCTCCGCGCAAACCAACAACCCCTGAAGCAAATGCCTGGGCTCGCTCCAGTGTAGTCTGCATCGGCCAGCTATTCATGAGACCCACGATCATAACCGAGGCAAAAGCATCTCCTGCGCCAACAGTGTCTGCCACGTCGCTGGTATAATTTGGTTTTACTTTAAAATGTTCTCCAGCATGATTTAACACTTCCGCGCCTTTTGCGCCCCGCGTCAGTATGACGCCCTGCAAATGAAAGGCGCTAATGAAAGAATTGAGACTATGCGCGTCTGGCTCGTTGACGGCGCAAAGCAATTGGAATTCATCGATATTAAGCTTTACCCAATCCGCCTGCCTGATTGATGATAAAACAGATTCTTTTTTCCACCAGGGTGCCCGAAGATTTACATCCAGAAAAATACATTCTGGCCTCTTTTCGACAATGCGCTGCAAAGAGATAGCCGATGCGGGATCGCGCAAGGCAAGGCTGCCATGATAAAGAAATCGACAGTTTGGCGATTCATCAGGCGAAATACGGATAGCATCATAGGCGCACGGCGAAACAATATCGTAAACAGGCTCCCCTTGCTGTAACTGTATTTCGACTTTTCCCGTAGGCAGGGCCAGGTCCGTTTGTAATTGAGATGTATCCATCCCCCAGTCGATCATCGAATTGCGAATCATTTGACCTTGTTCATCGTTTCCGATACGGCTTACCAATGAAGGATTCTGCCCGAAGGCTTGTAAATTCCAGGCAACATTGAAGGGAGCCCCTCCCAGGACCTGATGGCCATCAGGAAAGATGTCAAACAATACTTCACCGAAAATCAACGGGTTTTTATTCATGATGCAGGCTCATTATTCTTCAGGCCCATCCACGGGACACATGGAAGGAAGTAATGGGCAACCCCTTCCAATAATCCCGCACTGTAATTGCCGTTTAAACCATGAAAGATCCCACTGGCAATATATAGCTGCCCCGAATTGCCATTTTCTTCGCTAAGCTGTTGGGCCAGCGCTTTAATGTCTGGCTGGCTATTGCGAACCAGCACGGCCTGGATTGGGCTGGCCAGCACCTCAATATCGTTACCACTATCGCCGCAAAAAACTGTATTGGTCAGATCAAAGTCCTCTAGCCCCATCAACTCCTCGATTGCAAGCAGCTTGGAAGCACCGAGCGGAAGGATGTCCAGCAAACCAGTATTTTCCAGCTCATCCACACTCCAAATTAACCTTGTTTTTAAACCGGCGCTGGCCATTCGATGCTGAATCTCTGAAGATAACTCCTGCTTGTTCTGGTTCAATTTCACGTAATAACTCAATTTGAAATGGTTCTGCTTGTGATCCTCCTGAGGGCGTAAGGCAGAAATATCATCAAGCTTTGTTTTTACGTCCAGGTAATTTCCACCATCCCAATCACCGGCTATTTTTCTCCCCCATTCAACCAGCTTTGACCACTCATGGGTTTCTCCTACCCGATATATCGACGTGCCTACATCACCGATTACATAATCGGGCGCAGGCAGGCAATACTCTTGCATGGCTTCTTCAACCAGCTTCTTATCGCGCCCGGTAACATAGGCGAGGACCACTTCGGGCCTGCTCACCAGCATGGAAAAATAATGCCTAGCATTAGCAGACTCTGGCTGGGGTCCATTCGGGAGCAGGGTACGGTCCAGATCAGTACATATCAATATTTTAAGCATGCTACGATACTTTACAGGCATTAGGAAAATCGTAGTACGCCATAGCCTCTAAAATTCCTGCTGCATAGGGCTGGCCGGAAAAATAGATCCCCTCTAAGTCATCAAGCTGTGATAATTCTTCATAGTGCCGGTTAGCCACCACCACTGCGAGTGTATTACCACGCATCATGTCTTCGTCCGCGCCTGATCCGCCAGCAACAAGGGTATGCTCCAAAGGAATCTCCAGGCGCTGGCATACATAACGTAACGCCTGTCCTTTAGACGCGCGTGAAGGGATCACGTCCAGAAATTGCCCAAAAGATAAAATTACGTTGGCGGTTATTTCTTTTTGCAAAAGCAATTTGTATATTTCATCAATTGCAGGCGCTACGCTTTCATCGTAGTAGTAGGATATCTTAAAACTTGACTGCTCTGCCTTTGGCTGTTTTTTTAACCCCGGCAACTCATCGAGCAGATTACTGATACGCCGTGGTATCCAAT